>JACRMU010000084.1 GCA_016219515.1 Deltaproteobacteria bacterium | reverse complement strand
TCGCGTTCGGAGAGGAAGCGGCGCAGATCGCGCGGGGTGCCCTCGAAGGGGGGATGGACCCGGAAAAGGTGACGCACACCGGCGACCGGGAGCGCCTGAAGGAGATGGTCCTGGACGCCCTCCGGGAGGGGGATGTCATACTGGTAAAAGGGTCGCGGGGGATGCGCCTGGAAACGATCGCGGCCGAGATCGAAAAGGAATGGGCGTAAGAAACGATGCTGTATCACCTTCTCTTTCCGCTGCACGCGGATTATTCCTTTTTCAACGTCTTCCGCTACATCACGTTCCGCACGATCTACGCGGCGATCACGGCGCTCCTGTTGTGCTTCGTCATCGGCCCCTGGCTCATCCGGGAGCTGGGTGCCCACCAGATCGGGCAGACGATCCGGCGGGACGGACCCGAGAGTCACCTGGCCAAGGAGGGGACGCCCACGATGGGGGGGCTGCTCATCGTGCTGGCCACCGTGATCCCGACCCTGCTGTGGGCGAACCTGGGCAACCCCTACATCTGGATCGCCGTGTTCGTGACGGTGGGGTTCGGGACGATCGGGTTCATGGACGACTACAAGAAGGTCGTCCGAAAGGACTCCAAGGGGCTCTCGCCCCGGACGAAGTTCCTCTGCCAGATCTTCCTGGCGGCCGTGGCGGCGATGCTGATCTACCTGGACATCGGGTTCCAGGACAAGGTGAGCATCCCCTTCTTCAAGAAGCTCAACCCGAGCCTGGGGTTCCTCTACATCCCCTTCGTCATCCTGGTGATCGTCGGGGCGTCCAACGCCGTGAACCTGACGGACGGGCTCGACGGGCTGGCCATCGGGCCTTCGATCATCTCGGCGGGGACCTACATGCTCTTCGCGTACCTCGCGGGGCACATCAAGATCGCCAACTACCTGCAGATCCAGTACGTGCCGGGGGCGGGGGAACTTACGATCTTCTGCGGCGCGATGGCGGGCGCGGGGATCGGGTTCCTCTGGTACAACACCTACCCGGCGCAGGTGTTCATGGGGGACACGGGGTCGCTCTCCCTGGGCGCGGCGCTGGGGGCGGTGGCGGTGATGGTGAAGCAGGAAATCGTGCTGGCGCTGGTCGGCGGGGTCTTCGTCATGGAGGCCGTATCGGTGATCCTGCAGGTGTACTTCTTCAAGACGACGCGGAAGCGGATCTTCCGCATGGCCCCCGTCCACCATCACTTCGAGCTGAAAGGGTGGGCGGAGCCGAAGATCATCGTGCGGTTCTGGATCATCTCGATCATCCTGGCGCTGCTGGCGATCAGCACGCTGAAGATCCGATGAGATGGAAGCGTTGGCGAAGAAGAGCGTCTTCGTGGTCGGGGCGGGCGCGTCGGGCCTGGCCGCCGCCCTGCTGCTGCGGCGGGAGGGTGCCTTCGTGACCCTGGCGGACGAGCGGCCGAAGGCGGACGTGGAGAAGTCGCTTCGCGGGGCCATCCCCCCCGGGATCGGTTTCGTCCAGGGGCGGCTGGGCGCGAAGGAGGCGGCCGGGGCCGACCTCGTCGTGCTGTCGCTGGGGGTGCCCCGCGAGAAGCTCCCCGCGGAAGCGCTGCGCCGGGCGGGCGCGCCGGTGTGGGGGGAGCTGGAGCTGGCGTTCCGGCATTTCCGGGGGAGCGTGGCGGCCGTCACGGGGACGAACGGAAAGTCGACGGTGACGACGCTGCTGGGCGACATGGCGGCGCGCGCCTTCCCCCGGGTGTTCGTGGGAGGAAACCTGGGCATGCCGTTTTCCGCCGCCGCGGGGAAGCCGTACGATTGGGGCGTGGTGGAAGCGTCGAGCTTCCAGCTGGAAGCGATCGACGCGTTCCGGCCGAAAGTCGCGGTCCTGCTGAACCTCACGGAGGACCACAGCGACCGGTACCGGGACTTCAATGAGTATGTCGAGGCGAAGATGGCCGTCTTCCGGAACCAGGGCGCGACCGACGCGGCCGTCGTCAACGCGGACGACCCGGAAATCGCGGCGCGGGCCGGCCGGATCCGGGCGGAGAAGGTCCCCTTCTCCCTGACGAAGCCCCTCACCGAAGGGGTGTCCCTCGACGGCGGCGAGATGATCTACCGCAACGGGGTGCGGGAGGAGAGGTATCCCCGCACGCTCCTGAAGATCCGCGGGACGCAGAACGTGGAGAACGCAATGGCCGCGATCGCCGCGGCGCGGCGCATGGGAGTGCCGCCGGAGGCGGTGCGGGAGGCGCTGGCGGCCTTTCCCGGCCTGCCGCACCGGGTGGAGTTCGTCCGGCAGGTCCGGGGCGTCTCCTGGTTCAACGACTCCAAGGGGACCAACGTCGGCGCGGTGCTCAAGTGCCTGGAAGGGTTTTCGGAGCCGGTCGTGCTGATCGCGGGAGGGAAGGACAAGGGGGTGGATTTCCTCCCGCTGCGGGAGCCCCTGCGCCGCAAGGCGCGGGCGGCGGTCCTGTTCGGCCAGGCGCGCGGAAGGATGGCGAAGGAGCTCGGCGGGACGGCGCCGGTCTCCTCCGTGGAAACGCTGGCGGAAGCCGTCCGCCTGGCGGA
>JACRMU010000083.1 GCA_016219515.1 Deltaproteobacteria bacterium | reverse complement strand
GAGCTCCACCATTTCTTTGCGCTGCGCCTCTGCCGGCGCGCGCCGTGGGAGATCCGGGAGATGGCCCGGCGGATGCTTGCGATCGCATGGGAGAAGGCGCCGCTTCTGTTCGAGTCGGCCGGCCCCGGCTGCGTGCGCGGCCGCTGCCCCGAGGGGAAGATGACCTGCGGGGACCCGGCGGGGGTCCGCGGGGAGATCGCGGCGCTGAAGGCGGCGGCGCGGTGATCCGGATGGAACCGGGAGAACTTGTTTTGGGCGGGCAGGCCGTCATCGAGGGCGTGATGATGAAGGGGCCCGAGCGGTTCTCCGTCGCGGTGCGGAAGGCCAGCGGAGAGATCCGCGTGAAGGATTTTCCGATCGTCTCCGGGCGCGCGAGGCGGGCGCTGTCGAAGATGCCCCTCCTGCGGGGCGTCGTGACGATGGCGGCGATGCTCGTCATCGGCTACCGGGCGCTCCAGTACTCGGCCGACGAGGCGATCGAGGACGCGGAGGCGGCGGAACGGAAGGAAAAAGGGGAACCGCTCGCGGAGGAGAAGAAGGAGAAAAAGGGAGGAAACACGCTTGCGATGGCGGGCGCGCTCGCGCTGGCGCTGTTCCTGGGGATCACGCTCTTCTTCTGGCTTCCGCTCTTGGCGACGCGCGGGATCGCGGCCCTTGTTCCCGAGCTCTCCGGGCGGATGGCGTTCAACCTCGTCGACGGGGTCCTGCGCGTGGCGGCGTTCGTCGGCTACATCCTGGCGATCTCGGCGATGAAGGACATCCGGCGCATCTTCCAGTACCACGGCGCGGAGCACAAGGTCGTCAACGCCTACGAGAAAAAAGCGGACCTCGCGCCGGAGGCGGTGAAAGCGTATTCGAGCCTCCACCCGCGCTGCGGAACGAGCTTCCTCCTCTTCGTGATGGCGATCAGCATCGTGGTGTTCTCCATGATTCCCCATGACAGCTCCCTGGCGGTCAAGGCGGGGATGCGCCTCCTGCTCCTTCCGGCGATCGCCGGGATCTCCTACGAGGCGCTCCGGCTCACCGCGCGGAAGGCGGATTCCCCGTTCTTCCGGACGATTATCGCGCCGGGCCTCCTCCTGCAGCGGCTGACCACCCGCGAGCCGGACCTCTCCCAGATCGAGGTGGCGATCGCCTCCTTCCGGCGGGTGATTCCCGACGGGGAAACGGAGGCCGGGCTTGCTGAATAAGCTGGAAACCGTCTGCGGGCGGATCCCCGAGCTGGAGCGGCTTTTGACCGACCCGTCGGTCGTGGGGAACCCGCGGGAGAGGCAGCGGATCGGGCGGGAGCTCGCGGAGCTGCGGCCGCTCGCGGAGGCCCATGCGAGGTATCGGAAGATCGCGCAGGAACTGGAGGAGAACCGGCAGCTCCTGGAGACCGAGAAGGACCCCGACATGCGGTCGATGGCCAGGGACGAAGTCGCGAAGCTCACCGAAGAACAGGAGAAGCTGACCGCCGAGATCCGCTTTCTGTTGCTGCCCAGGGATCCCAACGACGAGAAGAACATCCTGATCGAGATCCGGGCCGGGGCCGGCGGGGAAGAAGCGGCGCTGTTCGCCACGGAGCTGTTCCGCGCCTATTCCATGTACGCCGCTCTCAAGGGGTGGAAGTCCGAGGTCCTGTCCCGGAGCGAGACGGGCCTCGGCGGCACGAAGGAAGTGATCGCCATGATCGAGGGGAAGGGGGCCTACAGCCGCCTGAAGTTCGAAAGCGGCGTCCACCGGGTCCAGCGGGTCCCCGCCACCGAGTCGGGCGGCCGGATCCACACCTCCACGGTCACCGTCGCGGTGATGCCGGAGGCCGAGGAGGTCGACGTGCAGGTCAATCCGGAAGACCTTCGGATCGACGTGTTCCGCTCCTCGGGGCCGGGCGGGCAGAGCGTCAACACGACGGACTCGGCGGTGCGCATCACCCACGTCCCGACGGGGCTGGTCGTCCAGTGCCAGGACGAGAAGTCGCAGCTGAAGAACAAGTCGAAGGCGCTCAAGATCCTCCGGTCGCGCCTCTACGACCTCGAACTGGAGAAGCAGCGCGCCGGCCGCGCGGACCTGCGCCGCTCCCAGGTGGGGACGGGGGACCGCAGCGAGCGGATCCGGACCTACAACTTCCCGCAGAACCGCGTGACCGACCACCGCATCGGGGTGACGGTCCACCAGCTTTCGCAGGTGCTGGACGGCGGCTTCGAACCGTTCATCGACGCCCTGATCAACAACGCCCAGGTCGACCCGGACTCCGGGCTCGCGGGGGACTTCCCCGGAGCTACGTTCGCGACCTTCGCCCGCTCACTGCGGATTCCGCTTCGACGCAATCTATCCCTCCGCTCCATACGCCGCTCCGTGGAAGCCCCCGCTGCGCCCTGCGTCCGCGATACCGTATTTCCGAATTGGAGCACTATGGCGCTGGCCCATCTTCATCTTTTAAATAACAGCGTATGAAACTGTCCGAACTTCTCGACCTGTGCCGGATGGAGATGGCGGCCGCGGGGTGCGACGCGCCGCGCGAGGCGGAGATCCTCGTCTCCGCCCTGGCCGGCGTCCCGCGGTCTCGGCTCTTTCTGGAGCGGGACCGCGAGGCGGGCGACCTCTCCGGCGCACTGCGGTCGTGGATCGCGCGGCGCGCGGGCGGAGAGCCGGTCCAGTACATCCTGGGCGCGTGGGAGTTCTACGGGCGGGAATTTCTCCTTACGCGGGACACGCTGATCCCGAGGCCGGAGACCGAGGGGCTGGTCGAGCGGGTCCTCGGCGCGCTCCGGCAAAGAGGCCGCGAGGACGGGCTTCTCCTCGACGTGGGAACCGGCAGCGGCGCGATCGCGGTCACGCTCGCGGCGGAGCTTCCCCGCGCCAGGGTCGCGGCGGTGGCCCTCTCCGCGGAGGCGCTGCGGGTCGCCGGGAAAAACGCCCGCCGCCACGGGGTTGCAGACCGGGTCTTCCTGCTGCGGGGGGACGCATATTCCGCCTTGAAAAACGGAAACCGTTTTGATGTAGTGGTCTCCAACCCGCCGTACCTTACCGAAGGAGAGTGGGGTTCCCTTCCCGCGGAAGTGCGGGACTTCGAGCCTCCCGGGGCGCTGCTGGCGGGGGCCGACGGGCTGTCCGTCCTGCGGGTCCTCGTGGCCGAAGCCGGCCTGCACCTTGTCCCCGGCGGGGAACTCTGGTGCGAGATCGGGGATATGCAGGGGGAGGCGGTGAAACGGCTTCCTTCCGGGCCTTTGCGGGTCGTCGGGGTGTTTCCCGACCTCGCGGGGCGCGACCGGGCGGCGTGCTGGAAAAAAGAATGCTGAAGGGAAGGCGCGGCGTCCGGTAACCGCCGCGGCAGGAGCGCGATGGACATCTTCGTCATCCAGGGGGGGAAGCGGCTTTCGGGGACCGTCCGGGTCTCCGGGGCGAAGAACGCCGTCCTTCCGCTCATGGCCGCCTCGCTGCTGGCGGACGGCCCCGTCGAGATCGCCGGCGCGCCGCGCCTCCGCGACATCGCCACCTTCGGAAAGGTCCTCGGCCACATGGGGGCCGAGGTCGAGCGGATCGACGCGGGAGGGGACGGCAGGGAGACGGTGCGGATCGACCCCCGGAAGGTGGAGCTGGCCGAGGCGCCCTACGACCTGGTCAAGACGATGCGCGCCTCGGTGCTCGTCCTCGGACCGCTGGCGGCCCGGCACGGCAAGGCGAGGATCTCCCTTCCCGGCGGCTGCGCGATCGGCGCCCGCCCCATCGACCAGCACCTCAAAGGGCTGGAGCTGTTGGGCGCCCGCACGACCCTTGCGGAAGGATACGTGGAAGTCGACGCGGCGCAGCTTAAGGGCGCCACCATCTACTTCGACATGAAGACCGTCACGGGCACCGAGAACCTCATGATGGCGGCCACCCTGGCGAAGGGGACCACCCTGCTGAAGAACGCCGCCCGGGAGCCCGAGGTCTGCGACCTGGCGAGAGCGCTGCGCGCGATGGGGGCGGACATCGAGGGGGAAGGGACGGACGAGATCGCGGTGCGGGGCGTTCCGTCGCTGCGGGGCGTCCGGCACGAGGTGATCGGCGACCGGATCGAGGCCTCGACGCTGCTGCTGGTCGGCGCGATCACCGGCGGCGACGTTACGGTCGCGGGGGCCGACCCGTCCGCGATGGACGCCGTCCTGACCAAGATCGAGGAGAGCGGGGCGCGGATATCGGTCGAGGGCGGGGAGGTCCGCGTCCGCCGCGACGGCCCGATACGGTCGGTCAATTTCGAGACGTCGCCGTACCCGGGGTTCCCCACCGACGTCCAGGCGCAGTTCATGGCGTACCTGTGCCTGGGCGACGGGTTCGGCATCGTCCGCGAGACGATCTTCGAGAACCGGTTCATGCACGTGGCCGAGCTGCGCCGGATGGGCGCGAAGATCGACGTCTCCGGCAGCACCGCGGCGGTCAAGGGCGTGCCGTCCCTCTCCGGCGCCCCCCTGATGGCGACGGATCTGCGCGCCTCGGCCTCCCTGGTGCTGGCGGGGCTGGCCGCGAAGGGCACCACCGAGGTGCTGCGCATCTACCACCTCGACCGCGGGTACGAATCGCTGGAAGACAAGCTCTCCTCCCTGGGCGCGCAGATCGCCCGGGTGAAGGAGTAGTAGGAGAAGCCGTGCGCTGGGTGAAATCGGGAACGGCGGCGTTCCGAAAAGGCCTGGCCGAGACCCGGATGCGGGGATTCTCGGAGTCGGCGAAGGTTTCCGCGGCGGTGGCCGAAATCGTCGCCCGCGTGCGGACGGAAGGCGACGCGGCGGTCGCGGAGTACACCCTGCGCTTCGACGGGTTCGACCCGCGGAAGAAGGGGTTCGCCGTGTCCCGTCGGGAGATGGACGCCGCGTGGAAGCGGACGCCGCGCCCCCTGAAGGAGTCGCTTTCCTTCGCGGCGGCGCGCATCGAGGCGTTCCACGCGCACCAGGCGCAGACCGGCTACACCGCCGAGATTCCCGGGGCGCTCCTGGGACAGCGGGTGATCCCGGTGTCCCGCGCGGGAGCGTACGTCCCCGGGGGGAAGGCGGCCTACCCTTCGACGCTGCTGATGAACGCGATCCCGGCCCGGGTGGCGGGCGTCCGCGAGGTGATCGCGGCGTGCCCGGCCCCGGGGGGAAAGATCCCCGACGTGGTCCTCGCCGCCGCGCGGATCGCGGGAGTTTCCGCGGTCTTCCGCGTCGGGGGCGCCCAGGCGATCGCGGCGCTGGCCTTCGGAACGGAATCGGTGCCGAAGGCGGACGTCGTCGTCGGACCGGGGAATTCCTACGTGACCGAGGCGAAGCGGCAGGTGTACGGCATCGTCGGCATCGACATGCTGGCGGGCCCCAGCGAGCTGGCGGTGCTCGCCGACGGCTCGGCGAACGCGGCGTACGTCGCGGCGGACCTCTTGTCGCAGGCCGAGCACGACGAGGACGCCTTCGTCGCCCTGGTGACCGATTCCGCCGCCCTTTCGCGGAAGGTGGAGGCGGAGCTCCTCCGGCAGGCGAAGACGCTGCCGCGGCGGGAAATCCTTTCCGCATCCCTGTCCCGCGCCAAGGGATTCCTCGTCCGCGGGTTGAAGGAAGGGATCGAGACGGTCAACGCCATCGCCCCGGAGCACTTAAGCATCATGGTGGAGAACCCGTGGAGCGCGCTGGAAGGAATCCGGAACGCGGGGACCGCGTTTCTGGGGCCGTACTCCCCGGTGGCGGTGGGCGATTATGTAGCGGGGATCAACCACACCCTGCCGACGGGGGGCGCGGCGGCGTTTTCCTCCCCCCTGGGAGTGTCCAACTTCCTCAAGAGAATGAATGTGGTATCATATCAAATTCGGGCGCTTACGGCCGATGCGCCGCATGTGGCGCGGCTTGCGGGGAAAGAGGGCCTCGTCGCCCACGCGCGGGCCGTCCTGAAACGGATCGAGAGGGAGGCGTGAAGCCGATGCCCAGGGAAGCCAAGATTTCCCGCCGGACGAAGGAAACCGAAATCGCCCTGTCGTTGCGGCTGGAAGGAGAGGGAGCGTCGAAGGTCTCCACGACGGTCCCGTTCTTCGACCACATGCTGACGCTTTTCTCCCGCCACGGCCGCTTCGACCTCGATGTGAGCGCGAAGGGGGACACCGAAGTCGATTTCCACCACCTGGTGGAGGACGCCGGCATCTGCCTCGGGGAGGCGTTCCGCAAGTGCCTCGGCACCATGGCGGGGATCGTCCGCTACGGATTCGCCAGCGTCCCGATGATCGAATCGCTCGCCAACGTGAGCGTCGACGTCTCCGCGCGTCCCCACCTCGTCTTCCTGTGCCCCCTGAAAAGCGAAAAGGTGGGGGCTTTCGACGTGGAGCTGGTGGAGGAGTTCCTGCGCGCGTTTTCCCAGTCGTCGGGGACGTGCATCCACGTGAACGTTCCCTACGGGAGCAACGCGCATCACACGATCGAGGCCGTCTTCAAGGCCCTGGGCCGGGCGATGGCGGACGCGGTGCGGATCGACCCGCGGGTGAAGGGGGTCCCTTCCACGAAGGGCGTCTTGGGATGAGCGTTGCGGACGCCATCGGCGTCGTCGACTACGGGATGGGGAACCTGCGGAGCGTCAGCAAGGCACTGGAATCGCTGGGGTTCCCGACGAAGGTGAGCGGCGACGCAAAGGAGCTTTCCCGGTGCCGGGGGATCGTCCTGCCCGGCGTGGGGGCGTTCCGCGACTGCATGGAGAACCTCTCGCGGCAAGACCTGCTCCCGTTCCTCTCCGATGCGCTTGCGGACGGAAGGCCGTTCCTGGGGATCTGCCTGGGCCAGCAGCTGCTCTTCTCCGAAAGCGAGGAGTTCGGCCGGCACAAGGGGATCGGGTTCTTTCCCGGGAAGGTGATCCGCTTCCCCGCGAAAGCGGCGGGTCCGGAAGGGGGAGGCGGGACGGGCTTGAAAGTTCCCCACATGGGATGGAACCGGGTCGAGTTTTCGGGAGACCACCCGATGCTCCGCGGCATCCCCTCGGGGTCCTACTTCTACTTCGTGCACTCCTACTACGTCGTGCCGGACGATCCCGCGGTGGTCGCCTGCAGGACGTCCTACGGCGTCGAGTTCGCGTCGGGGGTGGGGAAGGGAAACCTGTTGGCGGTCCAGTTCCACCCGGAGAAGAGCCAGGTGGCGGGGCTTGCGCTGTTGTCCAATTTCGGGCGGCTTTGCCGCGAGGCGGCGTAAGGAGGAAAACGATGGCCTTCGAAGTGATTCCCGCCATCGACATCCAGGGGGGCAAGGCGGTCCGGCTGCGCCAGGGGCGGGCCGAGGACGCCACCGTTTTCTCCGATTCCCCGCTGGAGGTGGCGAAGCGGTTCGCCGCCGCCGGCGCGGCGCGGATCCACGTGGTGGACCTGGACGGCGCGTTCACGGGGAAGCCGGCCAACTTCGAAATCATCCGGCGGATCGCCGCCGCCGTGGACGTCCCGGTGCAGGTGGGCGGCGGGGTGCGCAACTTCGACATCGCCTCCCGGTACATGAGCGCGGGAGCGTCCCGCATCATCCTGGGGACCTCCGCGGTCCGCAACCCCGAAGAGGTCTTGCGAATCACGAAGGCGTATCCCGGAAAGGTGGCCGCGTCGATCGACGCCAGGGACGGGAAGGTCGCCATTCGGGGCTGGGTGGAGGTGACGGGAGTGGACGCCGTCGACCTTGCCCGGCAGATGGAGAAGAGCGGGGTCTCCTGCTTCATCTACACGGACATCTCGCGCGACGGCATGATGGCGGGGCCCAACTTCCGGAGCATCGGCGATTTCGCGAAAGGGGTTACGACCCCCGTGGTCGCGTCCGGCGGGGTCACCACGATTTCGGACGTGGAGAAGCTGGCGTCGATGGAGGGCGAGGGGGTCTGCGGCGCGATCATCGGGCGCGCGCTGTACGACGGATCCGTCTCCCTCGCGGATGCCCTCCGGCTCGAACGTCAGTGAACGGGTAGAGGAAATGCTGGCCAAGCGGATCATCCCGTGCCTCGACGTTAAGGACGGCCGCGTCGTCAAGGGGGTCAACTTCGTCAACTTGAGGGACGCGGGCGACCCGGTGGAAATCGCCCGCCGGTACGACGATGAGGAGGCCGACGAGCTCGTATTTCTGGACATCACCGCGTCCCACGAGCGCCGGGACATCATCATCGACGTGGTGCGCCGGACGGCGGAGCAGGTGTTCATGCCCCTCACGGTCGGCGGCGGGGTGCGGACGCTTCCGGACATCCGGAGCCTGCTGTCCGCGGGGGCCGACAAGGTGTCGATCAACACGGCGGCGGTCGCGGACCCCGACTTCGTCCGGCGGGCCGCGGAGCGGTTCGGCAGCCAGTGCACGGTGGTGGCGATCGACGCGCGCGCGGTCCCGGGGAAGCCGGGAACGTGGGAGGTCTACACGCACGGAGGGCGCCGCCCCACGGGGATCGATGCGGTCGAGTGGGCGGCCCGGATGGAAGAGCTCGGCTCGGGGGAGATCCTGCTGACCAGCATGGACCGGGACGGGACCCGGGACGGCTACGAGCCTCCGGGGGGGTGGGGAACCTGGATCACCTGGTGGAGGGGCTTACGGCGGGCGGCGCGGACGCCGTCCTTGCGGCCTCCATCTTCCACTACGGGGAGTTCACGGTGGGCGAGGCGAAGGAATACTTGAGAACGCGGGGCGTGCCGGTTCGCGCGAGCGCCCGGGGAACGATCCGCATCGCCGCGGAGGCGCCGCGGCCCGCGGCGGGAGAGGGAAGATGACGGCGGACGAGTTGATCGCGATGGTGAAGTTCGACGACCGGGGCCTGGTGCCCGTGGTCACGCAGGACGTTTCCGACGGCTCCGTGCTGATGGTCGCCTGGGCGAACGCCGACGCCATCCGAAGCACCTTCGGGTCGGGACGGGCCAGCTACTGGAGCCGCTCGAGGAAATCCCTCTGGATCAAGGGGGAGACATCCGGGCACTTCCAGAACGTGGAGGAAGTGCGGTACGATTGCGACGTGGACACGCTTCTCTACCGGGTCCGGCAGGAGGGACCCGCATGCCACACGGGGGAGCGGACCTGCTTCTATCGGAGCGCCTGGCGGCGCGAAGGGGGATGACGATGGCCGACGAGTGCATATTCTGCAGGATCGGGCGGAAGGAAGTGCCTTCACAGCCGATCTACGAGGACCACGACCTGATCGCCGTCCCGGATATCCAGCCGGCGGCCCCGGTCCACGTGCTGATCATCCCGAAAGAGCACATGGTCAACCTGAACGACGTGGGGAAGAACGACGTGGGCATCCTGGGCAAGATGCTGCGCCTTGCCGCGAAGATCGCCAACGAGAAGGGGATCGCCGAGTCGGGCTACCGGGTCGTCATCAACAACGGGGAGGACGGCGGCCAGGTGGTCCCCCACCTGCACCTGCACCTCCTCGGCGGGAAGCCGCTGAACCAAAAGATGGGCTGAAACGCAAATCCCGGCGGAAACGCGGAAGGCGAGACGGCAAGGATGAAGCACAACCGGTATTTCGAAGACAAGGTCCAGAGCCTGGGTTTCGCGGACGCGGACGGCGACGCGACCGTGGGCGTGATCGACCCCGGCGAGTACTCCTTCGGCACCTCGCGGCAGGGGCGGATGAACGTGGTCTCCGGCGTGCTTTGGTACCGGGTCCCCGGGAAACCGTGGCTTTCGGCGGGGGCGGGGGCGGGGTTCGACGTACCCGCGGGGGTGACGTTCGAAGTCAAGGCGGAGGTCCCCGTCGCCTATCTTTGCCGGTACCGGTAGCGACGGGAGCCCTCGCGGATCGGCATCTGCAAATCGGCTTCTTGACTTACCCGAAAAACGGTTTATAATGTTGAAATTTTCGGCATTTCGCTGGCAGGGGAAGGGGTGATCACTCTATGCCGGGCGTCCGTGTGAAGGAAGAGGAGCCCTTCGAAAGCGTACTGAAACGATTCAAGAAGCAATGCGAAAAGGCGGGAATCCTTTCGGAAATCCGCAAGCGGGAGCATTACGAAAAACCGAGCGTCAAAAAGAAGAAGAAAGCGCTGGCGGCAAGGAAGCGCGCGCTGAAGAAAATGAAAAAGATGAGCCGGTGACGGATGGGACTGAAAGAACAATTGCATAAGGACATGCAGAAAGCGACCAAGGAGAGGAATTCCTTGGCCCTTTCTGCTTTGCGGATGGCCCTCGCGGAGATCAAGAACAAGGAGATCGAGGCGCGGGGGGAGCTTGCCGACGATGCGATCCTGAAGACGCTGGCCTCGGCCGTCAAGAGGCGCCGCGAGTCGATCGAGCTTTTCCTGAAAGGGAACCGGCCCGAGCTCGCGGAGAAGGAGCAGGCCGAGATCGTCGTCCTGGAGGCCTACCTGCCGAAGGGGCTTTCCGAGGCGGAGGTCGAGGCCCTCGTGCGCGAGGCGATCGCGGCCGTCGGCGCCAAGGCCCCGTCCGACATGGGCCGCGTGATGAAGGAGCTGATGCCGAAAGTGGCGGGCCGCGCGGACGGGAAACAGGTGAACGAGATCGTCCGCCGGCTGTTGTCCGGCTGAGGCGGGAGCGAAAAGAAAGAGCGTCCCTGGCGCGACGTTCGCCCAGGGCCTTTTTTATTTGACCTTCGAATGTCCTGGGCCGAGGTAACGTGGGAGGCCGCATCTCCGAAAGCACCATCCGCGAAATACGGGAAAAGGCGGACATCGTGGCGGTGGTGTCCGAGACCGTTCCCCTTTCGCGCGCAGGCGCAAGCTATAGGGGTCTGTGCCCGTTCCACCGCGAGAAGACGCCCTCGTTCTTCGTTCATCCGGCGCGGCAGGCGTTCAAGTGCTTCGGATGCGGGGAAGGGGGGTCGGTCTTCCACTTCCTGATGAAGGCGCGCAACCTTTCCTTCGGGGAAGCGGTCGAAGACCTGGGCGAGCGGTACGGCGTCCCCATCCAGTACGAGAAGGGGACGGTCCCCCGGAAACCCGGAGAGGACCTTTACGCCATCCTCCGGCTGGCGGCGGAAACGTACCGCGGCTTCCTCCGGTCCTCCCCTTCGGGAAAGGCCGCGGGGGAGTTCCTGGCGCGGCGCGGAGTCACCCCGGAGGCGGAGCAGGAATTCTACCTGGGGTACGGAGGGCAGGGGAAGGAGCTGCTGGCCGTCCTGGCGCGGGAGAAGATCGAGCCCGCCCGGGCGGCGCAGGCGGGGCTGCTCTTCCCGCAGGAAGGCGGAGGGTTCAGGGAACGGTTCCGGGGACGGTTGATCTTTCCCGTCTCCGATGCGAGGGGGAGGATTTGCGGGTTCGGCGCGAGGGCGCTGGACGACTCCGACCCGAAGTACCTGAATTCGCCGGACTCGGAGCTCTACCGGAAAAGCTCCCTGCTGTACGGCCTTTTCCAGGCGCTCCCCGCGATCCGGAACGAAAAGAAGGTGCTGGTGGTCGAGGGGTACATGGACCTGATCGGCCTTTGGCAGAAGGGGATACGGAACGTCGTGGCCACCTGCGGGACGTCGCTCACCGAAAGCCACGCCCGGACGCTGAAGCGCCTGTCGGATACGGTCATCCTATTTTATGACGGAGACGTCGCCGGCAAGCGGTCGGCCGTGCGTGCGGGCGGGCCGCTGTACGCCGCCGGGGCGAGCCCCCTGGTCCTGTTCCCGCCGAAGGGGATGGATCCCGACGACTGGGCGAAGGAGACGACGGGCGCCGCTCTTTCGGAACGGATCGCCCGGTCGATGCCCCTGATGGAATACATCGAGCAGGCGGCGGCCCGGAAACACGATCTCTCCCAGATCTCGGGGAAGCTTTCCTACCTGCGGCTCATGGGGCAGTACCTTCCCTGGGTCGCCGAGCCCGCCGAGCTGCGGCTCTACGTCCAGCGGGTGGCGAAGGCGGCGGGCCTCCCGGAGGAGACGGTGCTGGAGCAGGTGCGCGGGAAGGGGGCCGCGGCCGCCGCGCCGCCGCCCGGAATCCCCCGCAGGCCCCCCGGGGCAAGCCCCGAGGAAGGGCTGCTCCTTTGCCTTCTGTCGAAGGACGCCTCGCTGATCCGGGATATCGTCCGGGACGGGATCGCGGAGATCGTCGAGGGGGAGGAAGTCCGGGAGGTGCTCGCCCTCTTCGCCCGGCGCGTCGATGCGGGAGGCGCGGCGGTGCTGGACGAGCTGCTGGACGATGACATTTCGGAAGCGGCGCGGAAGCGGCTTTCCGAGGAGATCGTCCGGGCGGAGATGCCGACCGGCGACGCGCGGCGGATCTATCCCGACGTGGCGCTGGGCCTGAAGATCCGGAAGATGGAGCGGGAGATCGCCCGGCTCCGTGACGCGGGCAGGGCCGCGACCGGCGCGGGCGACCATTCGCTGGCGCAGGAGATGTTCACGGCGCAGAAGGCCGCAAAGCTCGAGAAGGAGCGGCTGGAGCGGGAACGCAGAACGCGAGCGTGAGGAGAGGCGGAATGGCACGAAGGAAACATCTGGACGGGATCGACGGCCTGGTCGAGAAAGGGCGCGCCCAGGGGTTCGTCACCTACGACGAGTTGAACAGCGTTCTGCCCCCGGACATCCTGACGGGGGACCAGATCGACGACGTGATGGAGATCTTCGGGGAGAACGCGATCGAGGTCGTCGACGCCTTCCAGAAGGTCCCGGTCGCCGGGAGGGAGCTCCTGATCGGCGAGGAGGAGGCCGCCGAGGAGGAAGAGGCGGCGGTCGAGGAGGAAGCGGCGGTCGAGGAGGAGGAAGAGATCGACTACGCCGGGGGGATCAAGGGGAACGACCCGGTGCGCCTCTACCTGAAGGAGATGGGCTCGATCCCGCTGCTCAACCGCGAGGGCGAAGTCAGCCTCGCCAAGCGGATCGAGGACGGCGAACGCGACATCGTGTCCGCCGTGAAGAACTGCCGCATCGCGCTCGACGAGCTGGACGACATCGGGGCGAAGCTGAAAACGGGCGAGCTCCAGATCCAGGACATCATCAAGGATCTGGACGAGGACTCCACGGAGGAGGACGAGCAGCAGGCCAGGGAAAAGGTCCTGAACCTCATCGCGCGGATCCGGAAGACCCGCCAGGCGGTCCGGGATTGCGGCGAGCGGCTCAAGAAAAAGAAGATCTCGGAGAAGGAAAAGAAGGCCCTCAAGAAAAAGGAGGCCGAGCTGGGCGGCCGCGTGGCGGACCTCATCCAGGAGATCCACCTCAAGGAACGCCAGATCGAGGCCATCAGCGGCAAGATCCGCGGGTACGCCGACAGCATCGAGGAGGCGGAGGGGCGGATCAAGGCGTGCTGCTCGAAGACGAGGATGGGCGAGAGGGACCTCCTGCAGTTCCTCCGGAAGCTCGGGGGGCGGAAGGCGAAGATCGCGCAGGCCGCGATGAAGCTCCACGTCGGCAAGGAGAAGCTCCTCGACATGGAGAGGATCATCCGCGAGGCGAGATCCCAGATCCGGAAGGTGGAGCGGGAGGCGGCGCTGGGCGCCTCGGAGCTCAAGCAGACGCTGCGGGCCATCGAGGAGGGGGAACAGAAGGTCCGGGAGGCGAAGCGGGAGCTCGTGGAGGCGAACCTGCGGCTCGTGGTGTCCATCGCGAAGAAGTACACGAACCGCGGACTGCAGTTCCTCGACCTCATCCAGGAGGGGAACATCGGGCTGATGAAGGCGGTGGACAAGTTCGAGTACCGCCGGGGATACAAGTTCTCCACCTACGCCACGTGGTGGATCCGCCAGGCGATCACGCGGGCGATCGCGGACCAGGCCCGCACGATCCGGATCCCGGTGCACATGATCGAGACGATCAACAAGCTGATCCGGACCTCCCGCTACCTCGTCCAGGAGCTGGGGCGCGAGCCGACCCCGGAGGAGATCGCGGAGCGGATGGACATCCCGCTGGAGAAGGTCCGCAAGGTGCTCAAGATCGCCAAGGAGCCGATCTCCTTAGAGACGCCGATCGGCGAGGAGGAGGACAGCCACTTAGGCGATTTCATCGAGGACAAGAACACGGCCTCCCCGGTGGAATCTGTCCTCAACATCGACCTG
>JACRMU010000053.1 GCA_016219515.1 Deltaproteobacteria bacterium | reverse complement strand
TCCCCCAAAGATAAAGAAGGATCCCCGCGGAAAGGACGGGGAAGGCGTATTGGTAAATGCGGAAGGAAAGAACCTGGACGATCAGCGTGCTTCCCAGGTCGGCGCCGAGAACTACCGAGAGCGACTGCGCCAACGGCAGCGGCGAGATCTCGGCGAAGGACACCAGGAGCGTGACGACCGCCCCGGAGCTCTGGAGCACCGCGGTGCCGGCGACGCCCGCTCCGAACCCTCCCAGGCGGCTGCGGCCGGGAGCGGCCCACCAACCCTTGAGGCGGGCGCCGAAAGCGAGCTCGAACCCCTGCCCGGTGATCCGCACTCCGTAGAGGAGGAGAAAGGCCCCCCCGATCACCTGGAGAAAAAGGGTGTCGATCATCCGGGGGAGATGCTCAGAACAGCGCTTCGGCAAACGCCGAAGCATCGAAGGGGCGCAGGTCGTCGACGGACTCGCCGACGCCGATGAACCGGACCGGGGCGCCGATCTCCCGGGTGACGGAGAGGACCACGCCGCCCTTCGCGGTGCCGTCCAGCTTCGTCAGTACGAGACCCGTCACGCCGGTGACCTCCTGGAACGTCTTCGCTTGCGCGATGGCGTTCCTGCCGCTGGTGGCGTCGAGCACCAGCAGCACCTCGTGCGGCGCCCCCGGCATTTCCTTTCCGATGACGCGGACCACCTTCCGCATCTCCTCCATCAGGTGGGACTTCGTGTGAAGCCGCCCCGCAGTGTCGATGAGGACGGCGTGCGCTCCCCTGGCCTTCCCCGCGCGGACGGCGTCGAACGCGACCGCCGAGGAGTCGGAGCGCTCCTTGTGCTGCACGAAGTCGGCTCCCGTCCGTTCCGCCCAGATCTTCAATTGCTCGATGGCCGCCGCGCGGAACGTGTCGCCCGCGGCCAGCAGCACGGGATGCCCCTCTTCCTTCAGCCAGTGTGCGATCTTCCCGATCGTGGTCGTCTTTCCGACGCCGTTCACGCCGATCACGAGGACAACGTAGGGGTACGGGGGCCTGACCTCCAGGGGGACCATCCTGGGCGCAAGCGTCTTCGCGATCATCCCCCGGAGCGCCGAGCGGAGGGCCTCCGTGTCCGGGAGCTCCCCGCGGCGCCATTTCCCGCGCAGCGCTTCCACGTATTCCTGCGCCAGGGGCGCCCCCGCATCCGCCAGGATGAGCGCCTCCTCCAGGTCCGACAGGACCTTTTCATCCACGGGCCCGATGCCGCGGGCGACCGCCTCCACGTTCATGAACAGCAGTTCGCGCGTCTTGGACAGCCCCGCCTTCAGGCGGGAGAGGAAGGAATCGTTGGATTTAGCCCGCATTTCAGAAATGCGGGATTGTCACGCGTTGAATTTTACGGAGACGACTTTGGAGATCCCCGGCTTTTCCATCGTGATCCCGTAGAGGTTGTCCGCGAGCTCCATCGTCCGCTTGTTGTGGGTGATGAGGAGGAACTGGTAGCGGGCCGACATCTCCCGGACCAGCGTGTTGAAACGGTCGATGTTGGCGTCGTCCAGGGCGGCGTCCGCCTCGTCAAGCAGGCAGAAGGGGGATGGCTTGACGAGGAAGATGGAAAAGATCAGGCAGGCGGCGGCAAGCGACTTTTCCCCGCCGGACAGGGAAGCCAGGGGCAACAGCTTCTTCCCCGGAAGCTGGACGACGAGCTCCACTCCCGTGTCCAGCAGGTTCTCCTCGTCGAGAAGGGTGAGGAACGCCCGCCCTCCCAGGAAGAGCTTCGGGAAAACCTCCTTGAGCTTTTCGTTGATCTTTCCGAACGTCTCGAAAAACCGCTCCCGGGTGGTCCGGTTGATCCGCTGGATCGCCTTGGCCAGGTCCTCGAGCGATTTCTCGAGGTCCTCCTTCTGGCCGGAGAGAAAAGCATGCCTCTCGGTTTGCTCCCGGTATTCCTCGATCGATGCCAGGTTCACATCCCCGATCGCGCCCATCCGCTCCCGGAGGTCGAACGCGCGGGATTCCCATCCGGCCGTTTCCGCGGCCTCCGCCTCCGCGTCGGGGCCCGCCTCCGGCAGGGGGAGGTCCGACGGGTGCGCCTCGTACCGCTGGTGGGTGAGGAGATCGAGGTTCGCCAGATCGTTCTCGATCCGCTGGACGCTCAAACGGAGGTCGGAGAGCCGGTCGGCCGCTTCCTGCTCCCGGCGGCGCACCTCTTTCACCGTCCCTTCCAGGGAATCGATGTGCACGGCGATCGCCGACTTCTCCTCGAGGAGGCGGTCGATCGTCTCCTGCCGCCGGGACAGCTCCGCGGCGCCTTGCTCGACCGCGGTCCGCCCCGCTTCGATCGCCTCTTCCAGCGCCCGGATCCTTTCCTCGTAGGCCGCCTTCCTCCGGCTCCACTCCCCGGCGAGAACGCGCTTCTCCTCCAGGCCCGAGGCGATTCCCTCGAGCGTTTTCCGCTCGGCATCGTCCTTGCCCGACAGCTCGGCCAGCTCGATCTGCGCCGCGTGGGACCGTTTCCGGGTCTCCTCGGCGGCGACCCGCTTTTGCTCGAGCGCGGCGATGAGTTGCCCGACGCGCTCCTCCTCTTCCCCCTTCGCCTGCTCCGAAAGCTGGGCGGCCTCCTGCGAAACGCGGTACTCGTCCCGGATCCGGGCGAGCCCCGCCTTCTGATACTCCCGCTCCTGCACGAGCCCCTCGTGCCGCTCCGCCGCCTGGGCGCGAACGGATTCGAGCCTTGCCCGCAGCTGCTCCACCTGCCGCAACTCGTTCGTGCACTCCTCGCGCCGGCGGAACATCCCGTCCCGCCGCTCCTCCAGCTCCGCCTTCCCGCGCCGGATATCCTCCTCTTCCGCCTTGAGCCGCGCGGCCTCCGAAGCGAGCCCGGCGATCTCCTTTTCCAGGTCGCGGATTTCCCGCTTCACCGCGAGGATTCCCGATTCGCTTTCCCCCTGGGAGCCGCCGACGAGCGCGCCTTCCGCCGTCACCACGTCTCCCTCCAGGGTGACGTACGTGTTCCACACGCCGTTGCGGTTCCAGAGGCGAAGGGCGCTTTCGATGTCGCGCACCAAAAGCGTTCCGCCGAGAAGGCCCCGCACCAGGTCGCGGCATCCGGAGGGGACCCGCACGATGTCGGTCAGGGGGGCGATCACGCCTTCCTCGCCGACGTACGCCGGCGCGTCTTCCCGCGAGCGAATGGACACGGGCACGAACGTTCCCCGCCCCTCGCGGGTATCCTTCAGGAACCGGAGCGCGGAAAGCCCTTCCGTGTGGTCGCGGACGACGATGGACTGCATCCGCTCGCCGAGCACCGCCTCGACGGCCTTCTCGTAGGGGGCATCCGTCTCCACGAGGTCGCCGATCACGCCGAAGATCCCCTTGTCGCCTTCGGCGCTCCCGCCATTGCCGTGTCCGTTGAAATGCCGCAGGACGGCGCGCACTCCCGACGTGGCCCAGTCCTTCTGTTCATACACGCGGGAAAGCGTCGCAAGCCGCGAGGAAGCCGCCTGGAGAAGGCCTTCCGCCTCTCCCCGCGTTCTCACCGCCTCGTCGATCCGCACGACCGCTTCCGCAAGGAGGACGCCCGTCTCCTCCCAGGAACGCTCGGCGATTGCCAGCGCCTCCCGGGATGCCGCCTCCAGCGCGCGGGCCTCCTCGAGCTCCTTCCCGGATTTCTCCGCGTCCGCCGCTGCTCCGCAGATCTGGTCCTCCAGCCGCGCCAGCTTATGCTCGTTGTCCTCGATCGTCCGCTGGTACGATCCCGCGCTGGAGAGGGCGGTGGAATGGAGATTCACGCGCACCATCAGGTCGTACTTGGCGCGGTCGGAGAGCTCCCGGTGACCGTCGTATTCCTCGTCCGCCGCCTTCGCTTCGGCCGCAAGACCGGCAAACCGGACGCGGGCGGCGTCGACGTCTTCCCGCCGCAGCTTCGCCGATTCCTGCGCTTCCTCCAGGCAGCGGGCAAGCTCGACGATCTCCCCCTCGATCCCTGCGACTTTCGCCGTCGCCTCCTCGATCAGGCCGCGCAGCTCCCCGGCCTGCCGGACGTTCCCTTTCCACTCCTCCTCGCGGCGGGCGACCTCCTCCTTCAGGGCTCCGTGGGCAGTCCCAAGCTCCCGCACTCCGTTCTCCGCCTCCGCGTGGCGAAGCTTCCGGGATTCGATCTCCGCCTCCAGCCGGGAAAGCTCCGCGCGGAACGAGAGGAGGGAATCTTCCAGAACGGAAAGCTCCGCGCCGGAAGAGGCCCGCGCACGGGACAGCTCCTGGAACTTCCTTGCGGCTACCGCCAGGTCGAGGCCGCGCAGCTCTTCCTTCAGCGCCTTGTACCGTTCCGCCTTGCGGACCTGGCGGTCGAGGCTGCCGATCTGCCGCTTCACCTCGTCGAGGATGTCCTTCACGCGGGCGAGATTCTGCCGCGTGCTCTCCATCTTCCGCTCCGCCTCTTTCCTGCGGACGCGGAACTTGGCCACTCCCGCCGCCTCCTCGACGATCAACCGTTTCTCGTCGGGTTTCGCGTTGACGATCGTCTGGATCCTGCCCTGCTCGATGATGGCGTACCCGCGCGCTCCCGCTCCGGTGTCGAGGAAGAGCTCCGCGATGTCCTTCAGGCGACAGGGGACCCGGTTGATGAAAAACTCGCTCTCGCCGTTCCGGAAGGTCCGGCGGGTCACCTGGATCTCGGCGTAGGACTCGTATCCCGGGGGACCGTCTCCGTCCTCGTTGGAGAAAGTGAGCGACACCTCCGCCATCCCCAACGGTCCCGCCGCGTCGGACCCCGCGAAAATGACATCTTCCAGTGCCTTGCTCCGGAGATAGGAAGGGGCGTGTTCTCCCAGCACCCAGCGGACGGCGTCGACGATATTCGATTTCCCGCAGCCGTTCGGACCGACGATCGCGGTGATGCCCTCGGAAAAATCGAAAATCGTCTTGTCGTAGAAGGATTTAAAGCCGAAAAGTTCGAGTTTTTTAAGTTTCATCGCTCCCTTACAGCCTACGGCCCGGAAATCCTCAGAAAATCATCAACATAGTGTATATGTTGCCCCCGTTGGACGCAATATATTGTGTTTTAGGGGAATTGTAAAGTCAAAAAAAACGGCGGCCCCCGGAAGGGCCGCCGTTCGAGTGCAAGTAACTATTCCTATTTTTTCGGCTGCCTGGCGGCTACCGCTCTTTCTCTCAACACTGCCTGCGCCGCCGCAAGCCGCGCGATGGGAACACGATAGGGAGAGCAGGAAACATAGTCCAGCCCCGTGCGATGGCAGAATTCCACCGATTTGGGGTCTCCGCCGTGCTCTCCGCAGATCCCCACCTTCAGATCCGGACGGACGGACCGTCCCTTCTCCACGCCCATCCGCACGAGCTGCCCCACGCCCGTCTGGTCGAGGGTGGCGAACACGTCCGCCTCCAGGATGTTCTCGGGACGCTTCGTATAGGTCACCTTGCAGGAAGCGCACGCGACATGTAGTACTGGATGAACCTGCCCGAGTCGTCCCGCGAGAACCCGAAGGTCGTCTGCGTAAGATCGTTCGTCCCGAAGGAGAAGAACTCCGCCTCGCGCGCGATCTCGTCGGCGGTCACCGCCGCGCGGGGAAGCTCGATCATGGTCCCCACCGTGTAGGGGAACTTCCTCTTGTAGCGCTTCATCGTCTCCTCGGCGACGGCGACGACCAGATCCTTCTGCGCCTTCATCTCCTGGACCATGCTGACGAGAGGGATCATCACTTCCGGCTGCACCCGGATCCCGTCCCGCGTGACTTCGCAGGCCGCCTCGAAAATGGCGCGCGCCTGCATCCGGCTGATCTCCGGGTAGAAGATCCCCAGGCGGCAGCCGCGCAGGCCCAGCATCGGGTTGAACTCGTGGAGCTCCTCCACCCGTTCGAGAAGTCTGCGCTTCTCGTCGACGATCGAACGGTCCGCCCGCACGAGGTCCAGCTTGGTGACCTCGACCATCAGCTCCTCCCGCCTGGGGAGGAACTCGTGGAGCGGCGGGTCCAGGAGCCGGATGGTCACCGGATATCCCTTCATTTCCCTGTAGAGCCCCTTGAAGTCCTCGCGCTGCAGGGGGAGAAGCTTCGCCAGGGCCGCTTCGCGCTCGTCCTTCGTGCGGGCGAGGATCATTTCCCGCATCAGCGGGATACGGTCTTCCGCGAAGAACATGTGCTCCGTCCGGCACAGCCCGATCCCCTGCGCCCCGAACTCCCGCGCGGTGCGCGCGTCGCGCGGCGTGTCCGCGTTCGCGCGGACCTTGAGGCGCCGGATCCCGTCGGCCCACGACATGAGCGTCCCGAACGAGCCGGTCATCTTGGGAGCGATCAACGGCACTTGTCCCAGAATGACCTCTCCGGTGCTTCCGTTCAGGGAGATGAAATCCCCCTCGCGGATCGTCCGGGATCCCACGATGAAGCGGTGGGTCCCCTCGTCCACGTCGATCGCCTCGCAGCCGGCGACGCAGGTCTTCCCCATCTGGCGGGCGACCACCGCGGCGTGGGAAGTCATCCCTCCCTTCGCCGTGAGGATCCCGCGCGCCACGTCCATCCCGTGGATGTCGTCGGGGCTCGTCTCCTTGCGGACGAGGATCACCGCCTTCCCCTCCATGGCCCACTCCACCGCGCGGTCGGCGTGGAACACGACCGCTCCGGTCGCCGCACCCGGCGAAGCGGGAAGTCCCCGTGCGATGACCTCCAATTTGGCCTTGGGATCGATCACGGGATGGAGGAGTTGGTCGATCTGCTGCGGCTCGAGCCGCATCACCGCCTCTTCCCGCACGATGAGCTTCTCGTTGACCATGTCCACCGCGATCTTCACCGCCGCCCCCGCGGTACGCTTCCCGTTCCGCGTCTGAAGCATGTAGAGCTTGTTGTTCTCGACGGTGAACTCGAAGTCCTGGACGTCCTTGTAATGCTTTTCCAGCTTCCCGGTGATGCTCACCAGCTGCGCGAAGACCCTGGGCATCTCCTTCTTCAGTGCGGTGATGGGCTTCGGCGTGCGGATGCCGGCCACCACGTCCTCCCCCTGCGCGTTGGTGAGGTATTCCCCGTAGAACTCCTTCGCTCCCGTGGCGGGGTTCCGGGTGAAGCCGACGCCCGTGGCGCAGTCGTCGCCCATGTTGCCGAACACCATCGCCTGCACGTTGACGGCAGTGCCGATGTCGTCCGGGATGGCGTGCGCCTTCCGGTAATATTTCGCCCGGTCGTTGTTCCAGGACTTGAAGACCGCGTCGCGGGCCAGGTCGAGCTGCGTCCCCGGGTCCTGGGGGAACTCCTTCCGCAGGCGCGCCTTGACGAGGGCCTTGAACTTCCCGCACACATCCTTCAGGTCCGCTGCCGTGATCTCCACGTCGCTGGAAACGTTGCGATCCCGCTTTTTCTGGTCGAAGATCTCCTCGAAATGCTCCTTGTCGATCCCCAGCACGACGTCGGAGAACATCATCAGGAAGCGGCGGTAGGAGTCGTATGCGAACCGCGGATTTTTCGATTTCTGCGCGACCCCTTCGACGCTTTTGTCGTTCAACCCCAGGTTGAGGATCGTGTCCATCATCCCCGGCATGGAGAACTTCGCCCCCGACCGGACCGAGACCAGAAGGGGGTTCTTCGGGTCGCCCAGCTTTTTCCCGGCCAGCTTTTCGAGGCGCGCGAGGCTCGACGCAATTTCCTTCCTGACGTCGGCGGGGATCTTTCCGCGGTTTGCATAGAAGAGGTTGCACACCTCCGTGCCGATCGTGAAGCCCGGAGGAACAGGGACGCCCAGGTTGGTCATCTCCGCGAGCCCGGCCCCCTTCCCGCCGAGAACGTCCTTCATCTCCCCGTGTCCCTCGGCCTTGCCCCCCCCGAAGAAGTAGACGCGCCTGGTGGCCATCTGCAGTTCCTCCCGCTCTCCTTTTTTTTACGCTTTCGACGCGCTGACCTTGGAGAAATCCGCCACGCCGGCGAACACGTTGGAAAGGTTCTTGAGGAGCGCCAGCCGGTTGTTCTTCACCTTTTCGTCCTTCGCCATCACCAGCACCTTCTCGAAGAAGGCGGAAACCAGCGGCTGGAGCCGCGCCATCTCCCGGAACGCCTCGGCGTACCGGCCGTCCTTCGCCGCGGAGGACACCCTTCCGGACACCTCCTGCGCCGCCTTGTGGAGCGCCTTTTCCTCGCCGTGCTCGAAAAGAGTTTCCGAAACGGCGAGCGGCCCGGCGTACGTCTTGGTGATGTTGATCGCCCGCTTGAACACTTCCGCCAGCGGCTCGAACGCCGCATCGGAGCGGAAGGCGACCAGCGCGGCAAGCTTCGCCCGCAGGTCCGTCATGTCGGTCAGGCCCGCGGAAATGACGGCGTCCGCCAGGTCTCCCGGCGTGCCCTGGGAGGTCCACAGGTTGAAAAGCCGCCCCTGGATGAACTCCATCACTTTCCGCTTCACCTCCTCGACCGGATACTTCAGCTTGCCGGAAAGGGTGGACAGGGAACGGTCGACCAGCCCCTCCACGGGAACCCGCAGGCCCCGTGCCTCCAGGATGGAAAGAATCCCCAGGGTGTGGCGCCGCAGCCCGTACGGGTCGGCGGTGCCGGTGGGAATCAGCCCGACGCCGAAGCATCCGCACACCATGTCGATCTTGTCCGCGATCGCGACGGCGGCCCCCACGTCGGTGGCCGGAAGATCGTCGGACTGGCCTTTGGGGAGGTAATGTTCAAGGACGGACTGCGCAACTTCCTCTTTCTCCCCCGTCCGGAGCGCGTAGTGGCGCCCCATCACCCCCTGCAGCTCCGGGAACTCCTTGATCACACCCGTCGTCAGGTCGGCCTTGGCAAGGAACGCCGCCCTCCGGCAGTCCTTCTCCTTCGCGGGGAATCCGATGGAGGCGACGTACCCGGCGATCTCGGCCATCCGCTCGACCTTCTCCCAGTACATGCCGAGGTCCGCCTGGAACAGCACGTTCTTCAGCTTCCGGGCCCGGTCGAACAGCGGAATCTTCAGGTCGTCGCCGTAATAGAACTCGGCGTCCGAAAGCCGGGCGCGGATGACGCGCTCGTTCCCGGCGATCACCACGCGATTGTCCGGAACCCGCATGTTCGACACGAACGCAAAGCCGGGGAACAGGTTCCCCTTCTCGTCCTCGAACACGAAATATTTCTGGTTGACGCGCATGGATGTGACGAGGACCTCGCGCGGCAGCGACAGGTACTTTTCCTCGAACCGGCCCACCATCACCACGGGGTATTCCACCAGGTTCGCCACGGTCTCCACCAGCGGCTCGTCCTCGACCCACTTCCTGCCGATCTTCGCTTCCGCTTCCTTGATGCCCGCGCGGATCTTCTCCTTGCGGACCTCGAGATCCACGAACACGTCGGCCGCCGCCAGCTTGTCGGAATATTCCCCCGTTCCCGAAAGCTCGATAGGGCCCGGGGCAAGGAACCGGTGCCCGTAGGTCGTCCGTCCGGAGGTCACGTTTCCGAACGTCAGGGGAAGCACCCGGTCTCCGTACAGCGAGACGATCCAATGGACGGGGCGCACGAACCGCACATCGAGATCGGCCCAGCGCATCGACTTCTTGAACGGAATGTTGGGGATCCATCCCGCGACCACTTCGGGAAGGACTTCCTCGACCGGCCGGGCGACCTGCGCCTTCACGATGCCCAGATATTCGCCGCGGTCCGTGGGGAACACCGCGAGGTCGGAAATGTCCACGCCCTGCGCCTTGGCGAACCCCAATGCCGCCTTGGTGGGCTTCCCTTCCTTGTCGTAGGCGACGCTTTTCGGCGGCCCCAGGACCTTCTCCTCCGATGCCTTCTGCCGGTCGGAGAGGTTGCGGATGACGTAGGCGAGGCGGCGGGGAGTCCCGTAGATATCGACGCGGTCGAAGACGAACCGCGCTTTTTTCAGCACCTCGGCGAACTGCTGGCCGCCGAACCAGAGGGCGGGGCCAACGAACCCCGCCGGGATCTCCTCGCATCCGATTTCCAACAGGTAATCGCGTTCCATATTCCCTCTTCTTCGTGATGGATTGTCAGCCGGGGAATTTCTTCATCAGCGGGAAGCCCATCTCCTCGCGGCTCCGGAGATACCCCTCCGCGCACAATCTCGCAAGGTTGCGGACCCTCCCGATGTACGACGTCCTCTCCGTCACGGAAATGGCCCCGCGGGCATCCAGCATGTTGAACGTATGGGAGCACTTCAGGCAGTAATCGTATGCGGGCAGGACGAGCTTCTTGTCGATCAGCTGGAGGCATTCCTTCTCGTACATGGTGAACAGGGAGAAGAGCATCTGGATGTCGGCCGCTTCGAAATTGTACTTGGAGAACTCCACCTCTCCCCTGTGATGGACGTCGCCGTAGGTGACGTTCCCCACCCACTTCAGGTCGAAGACGTTCTCCACGTTCTGCAAATACATCGCGATCCGCTCGATGCCGTAGGTGATCTCCCCCGGCACGGGCTTGAGATCGATCCCTCCGCATTGCTGGAAGTAGGTGAACTGGGTGATCTCCATCCCGTCCAGCCAGACTTCCCATCCCAGTCCCCATGCGCCGAGCGTCGGGGACTCCCAGTCGTCCTCCTAGGGGCAGGGCTTCATGATGACCTGGTACTGGTAGTAGTGTTGCAAACGGTTCGGGTTTTCCCCGTACCTGCCGTCGGTCGGCCGCCGGGAAGGCTCGACGTACGCCGTGTTCCACGGCTCGGGGCCAAGCGCCCTGAGGAACGTTGCGGGATTGAAGGTTCCGGCGCCGACTTCGATATCGTAGGGCTGGTGGATGACGCACCCTTTGTCAGCCCAGAAGCGCTCCAGGGCAAGAACAAGATCCTGGTATAGCAAGGTGTCCTCCCCGTTTGGAAAGTGATACGGTTACATATCACTCCGCCGAACGGGGTGTCAAGAAAAATCACTATAAATACAGGGGGTTTACGACCTCTACCCTTTCTTGCGACTCCCCAGGCTCCGGAACGATTTCCCCAAGTGCAACTCGATATATCCTGGAATAACGCCTTGTAATTCCTCAAGAATGTTACTCGGAATCCGGAGGCGGCGAAGGAGGGACGGAGAGGAGGACTGAAGGGCTTTCCATGTTCTGATCGCTCCCAGGGAAATGGAAAGTCCCCCCGATGCGGCGCAACCCCCGCAGAGAAACCTCCCCTCGGACAGGAGAAACCGGATCGCCCGCGCTTCTTTCCTCCCCAGGTGGACCGGCGGAAGCCCGCAACGCAGGCATCCCCCCAGATCCGGCCCCCACCCTCCCACGGCGAGGAAAGACGCTTCCGCCTTTCTTGCGGCCGCGGAGGGAATCTCGCCGGACGCCAGGGAACTCAGCTCAGAGTGAAGAATGCGAAACGCTTTCGGCTTGGGTCCCGGCTGGGGAAACATCGACGCCGCAAGCTCGAGCAGGTAGTCGGCGTGCCGGACCCTCTCCCAGTCCGCCAGGATCTCCCAGTAGCTGGCGAGAAGGGAGATCGAACCCAGGAACGCCGGCCTGCCCGGGGTTTCCGTCCAGGCCACGTCCAGCAGGAAATATTTCTGGAGACTTCCGCCGAACCGCTTCCGGCTCCGCAGCGCGGACTTCGCCACCATGGGCACCAGGCCGTCGGACTCCGTGAAAAAGTACAGGAGACGGTCCGTCTCTCCGCGATCCGCGGAACGGACCAGAAACGCGCGAGAGGACTTGAAGGACCGCGGACCCTGCGACGACAAATCCCTCTACTCCCCGAGCCGGATTTCCTTCACCTGCCCCCTGGCCCCGAAAGGCGGCAGCAGCTTGCCGTTGAGGGTACCCACCACACCCCCTGCGTTTCCCAGCTTGAGGAAGATTTTTTTCCGGGCCTGGATGCTGATCTTGTCCCCAGGGTAGAGCATGACGTCCACCGGCTCCCGATCGTCCAGGCCGTACATCAGCCAGGTCATCTCACTGGCCTCGAGGAAGAGCTGGTAGGGCGATTTCACCGGTCCGACGTCCCCGACGGACGACACCTGGCTCTGCGGCGCGGGAGAGGGGCCTTGCGCGGGGACCGGAACGGCCGCCGACTCCGCTTGCGACACGTTGTCGGGGACTTTCGGAGCGGCCGTCGTCGCCGCATTTTCCGGCTGCGCGGGCGCCGACGGGGAAACCGCCGGCGGCGGAGCCACGGGAACCCGGCGCGCGGACATCCGCGTGTTGATCCACGCCAGCACCACTCCGACGAGAAGAACGACGGCCGCGGCCAGGGCGTAGGTCGTCCTCCGGCTCCCCCGCTCCCGCTCCCGCTCCACCCATGTGGGGATGGAATATCCGGGGGAAGGCTCCTCGGCGTCCTTGGGTTCCATGGACTGGTAATATTCGGAAAGAACCGGTTCGGGATCCCGGGAGAGGAGATGGGCGTACGCGCGGATGTAGCCGGCGGAAAATACCCTCGCCGGCCATCCCGAGTAGTCCCCTTCCTCTATCCCCTTGAGATATTTCCGGGCGATGCGGAGCGCCGAGGCGGCCTCGTCGAGGGTCATCCCCCTCGTTTCGCGCTCTTCCTTCCAGGACGCTCCGGCATTCATCGCGCCCTGCTACCTTGATTCCCTTCCGAGGGCATTCAGGAATTCGGTCGCCTGCCTCCGGATGACGGGATCGTTGGAATTCGCCAATGCGCCCTGAACCGCCTTTTCCGCGTCCTGCCGCCGCCCGAGGGAGAGATAGGCCCTTCCCAGATCCATCCAGGCCTGCGAGAAGGAGGGAGACACGGCGACGCACGCCTCCAGCGTCCTCGCGGCGTCCTCCCACCGTCCCCGGTCCGCCTGCAGGAGGGCCAGCCGGAGATACGCATCCCCGTACCGGTCGTTCATCCGAATCGACCGCCGGTACATCTCCTCGGCCTTTCCCGGGTCCTTCCGGCGGCGGAACTCCTCTCCCATGTTGTAGTAGGCCCATTCGGGCGTCGGGTACAACACGTCGGACGCGGCGATTTCGAATTCCCGGATCGCCTCCTCCCCCCTGCCCTGCTGGCTCAGCACGATGCCGAGGTTGTTGTGCGCCTCCGGGTAGCCGGGTTTTTTCCGGATGGCGCCGCGGAAATATTCCCCGGCCTTCCCCAGGTCCCCCCGCGACTGGTACGCAAGACCCAGCGCCATGTCGATCTCCGGGTTCTCCGGGTCGAGTTCGGATGCCTTGGTCAGCTCGCGCATCGCCGACGGGAGGTTCCGCTGCTCCAAGTAGGTCATCCCCATCTGCATCCGGGCAGAGGCCTCCTTCTTCTGCTCCGGCGGCACGCCCGCGCAGGCAAGGAGCGTCACGCACGCGGCGATCGTCAACGGGATACAGCGCCTCATGGATATTTCTCCAGGAAAAGGGCGAGCCGTTTCCGCGTCGCCGCGGGGATCCTCTTCCGGTCGGTGATGACCGCATACCGGAGGGCCTCGCCGCACCCGCACGCGTCCTTTC
Organism: Deltaproteobacteria bacterium; assembly: GCA_016219515.1. Classification (GTDB taxonomy): domain Bacteria; phylum Desulfobacterota; class Deferrimicrobia; order Deferrimicrobiales; family Deferrimicrobiaceae; genus JAENIX01. Next base: position 11,895 of record JACRMU010000053.1, on the reverse strand, counting down.
CCGGAAGGCGGCGCGCGACTTCCCGGATGATCCGCTTCGAGTTCTCCACATTCTTGCGGATGATCGCCAGGATCGCCTCGATCGAGACGTCCTCTTCCGTTTCGTGCCAGCAATCGTAGTCCGTGGCGAGGGCCAGGGTGGCGTAGCAGATCTCGGCTTCCCGGGCCAGCTTCGCCTCGGGCATGTTCGTCATCCCGATCACGTCCACCCCCCACTTCCGGTAGATCCGGGACTCGGCGCGCGTGGAGAACGCGGGGCCTTCCATGCATAGGTAGGTCCCTCCCCGATGCGTCCGCTTCACGATTTTTTTCGCCGAGGCGTAGGCGATGTCCGCCAGGTTCGGGCAAACGGGATCGGCGAACGGGATGTGCCCGACGATGCCGTCCCCGAAAAAGGTGCAGGGGCGAAAACGGGTACGGTCGTAGAACTGGTCGACCACCACGATGTCTCCGGGCCGGATGTCCTGCTTCATGCTGCCCACGGCGGAGATCGAAAGCACCCACCTTGCCCCGATCTTCTTGAGCGCGTACAGATTCGCACGGTAGTTGATCTGGGAGGGAAGGAACCGGTGACCCCTCCCGTGGCGCGGGAGAAACGCCAGCGTCCTTCCCTCGATCTCCCCAACGACGATCGCGTCCGACGGCTCCCCGAACGGCGTCTTCACGGAAACGGTGCGGACGTTTTTCATCCCTTCCATTTCGTAGAGGCCGGAGCCTCCGATCACGCCCAGGATGTCAGCCATTTCGTTCGCGGTCTCCTTCTTTGGATATATGGCAACGCGAACTCCGGGCTCGCGGGGGACTTCCCCGCTGCGCCCTGCGTTCGCTTTGCCATATAGATCTTATGGAGAACATCCCCGCCGCTCAAGGTCTTTTTCCCCCGGCCATGCCGCTGAGCTGCCCGCACGCCGCGCGGATGTCCGCTCCGCGCCGCTCCCGCGTGATGGTCTGGATCCCCGCCGCCAGCAGGACGTCGCGGAACCTGTCCGCGACTTCGAGAGACGGGGATTCGAAGTCGCCGCACTCGTGCGCATTGAAGCGGATGAGATTCACCTTGACGCGCAACCCCTTCAGCAACGCCGCAAGATCGCGCGCATCTCCTTCCGAATCGTTGACTCCCGCGAGCAACACGTATTCCGCCGTCACCTTCCGCCCGCTCTGCAGGGGGATCCGTTTCATCGCGGCGACCAGCTCCTTCAGCGGGTATTTCCGGTTGACGGGCATAAGGCGCGATCGCAGGTCGTCTCTCGGGGCGTTGATGGAGACGGCGAAGCTCACGAGGTGTTCCTTCGCCAGCGCGAGCATCGCCGGGATCACGCCCGCCGTGGAGACCGTCACCCGCTTGCCGGACAAACCGAAGCCGAACTGCGACAGGAGGATCGAAATCGCGCGGGAAACCTCCGGGAGGTTCTCCAGCGGATCACCCATCCCCATGAAGACGACGTTGGTCAGGCGCTCTCCCCTTCCCGCGAGACGATTCACCGCGAAGCACACCTGATGGACGATCTCGGAAGAGGTCAGGTTCCGCCGGAATCCCATCGCTCCCGTCGCGCAGAAGCCGCACTTCAGGGCGCATCCGACCTGCGACGAGATGCACAGCGTCCTTCGATCTTCCTCCGGGATGAGCACGCTCTCGACCGATTCCCCGTCCTCAAGGCGAAACAGGTATTTCTCCGTCCCATCCGAGGAAGCTTCCAACCGTTCCGCCGGCGGCGCGGAAATGCGGCACCCGCATGACAGATCTTCCCGGAACGATTTCGCAAGGTCGGTCATCGAGTCGAATTCCTCCGCGAACCGCCGGTAGATCCACCGGGAGATCTGCCGCGCGCGGTACCGCTCCTTTCCCCACCGGGAAAGAAGCGATTCCAGTTCGGGAAGCGGGATGCCTTTCAGGTCGGTACGGGGATCGCCGCTCATCGTTCAATCATATCTGAAAAGCGGACTGCGGGCTCGCGGGGGGACTTCCAAAAAAAACCCGGCACGCCGTTCGGCGACGTGCCGGGATGGTTGCATCACCCTTGACGTATCGCTTTACGATACGATATCCAACTCGCTGAAAAAATAACGGATTTCAGTTACTGCGGTATCCGGGGCATCGGAGCCGTGCACGATGTTCTGCTCGATGCTTCCCGCGAAGTCGGCCCGGATCGTCCCCTTGTCGGCTTTCGCGGGATCGGTCGCTCCCATGATCTTCCGGTTGCGGGCGATCACGTCATCCCCTTCCAGAACCATCGCCACGATGGGTCCCGAAGACATGAAGTCCGTGAGCGACGCGAAAAACGGGCGCTCGCGGTGGACGGCGTAGAACCCTTCCGCCTGCTTTCTGCTCAGGCGGAGCATCCTCATCGCGACGATCCGGATCCCCTCTTTCTCGAACCGGCGGACCACCTCGCCGATGACCCCCTTGCCGACTCCATCCGGCTTGACGATCGAGAGGGTGCGCTGCTTCGTTCCATCCTCCATGTGATGCACTTTAGTTCATCCTCGCCTTGGCCATGTCGTAGCCCGCGCGGAGGGCCTTCTTGTTCATCTCTTCCGTCCCCTTCGGAACCCGGGAGAGAACGGCCTTTTCCACCGACTCGAGCCGGACCTTCCCCGTGAGGGCGGTGATGGCCCCGATCGCCACGATGTTGGCGACGAACGCCTTCCCGATCTCTTCGGACGCCGTCCGGATGATCGGCATCTTGATCACCTTGAAGGTCCCCTTGGGGATCTCCCGGACGAAGTCCTCGTCCACGAGGAGCGTCCCGTCGGGCTTGATGTCCTTGTAGTACTTCGAGCACGACTCCTGGGTCAGGGAGAGCTGAAGGTCGATCGCCTGCGCCTTCGGGAAATCGATGACCTTGTCGGAGATGATCACCTCCGACTTGGAGGCGCCGCCGCGCGCCTCGGGGCCGTAGGACTGGCTCTGGACCGCGTTGATCTTGTCGAAGATCGTGGCCGCCTCGGCGAAGATGACCCCCGCAAGGATCAGGCCCTGCCCTCCCGAACCGGAAAACCGGATTTCGTAACGTTCGCTCATCGCGTCATACCCCCTTCGCTTTCTGGGCCTTCAGGCGTTCCACCAGTCCGTAGTACGTCTCGCAATACTCCGGCGCCTCCTTCTTGAACAGGACGCCCGTGGGGAACTTGCCCGCGGTCTTCTCCGGGGGAAGCTTGTCGAACGCCGTGATGGGCAGCGAGTTGTCCTTCATCCACAGGAGCATGTCGGTCGGGTTCTTGAACTTGTTCCGCCGGCCGTGGGTCGTGGGGCAGGCGTTGATGATCTCGAGAACCGACAGCCCCTTGTGGTTCATCGCCTCGATGATCAGCTTGTCGAGCGCCGGGACGTGGTACGCCGTCCCCCGCCCCACCCAGGAGGCCCCGGCCCCCTTGGCGAGATCCGGGATGTTGAAGTTCGGGTCCACGTTCCCGTACGGCATCGTCGTCGCGAGGTGCCCGATCGGGGTGGTCGGCGAGTGCTGTCCCCCGGTCATTCCGTAGATGAAGTTGTTCAGCACGATGACGGTGATGTCGATGTTGCGCCGGCAGGCGTGGATGAAGTGGTTCCCGCCGATCGCCGTGGCGTCTCCGTCGCCGCTGATGACCATGACCTTCTTGTCGGGCTTGGCCATCTTCAGGCCCGTGGCGAAGGGCAGGGCGCGGCCGTGCGTCGTGTGCAGCGTGTTCCAGTCGACGTACCCCGGGAGGCGGGACGCACACCCGATCCCGGAGACGAGCGCGATGTCGTCCTTGGGGATCTTCAGCGATTCGACCGCCCGCAAGAGCGACTTGAAGACGATCCCGTAGGTGCACCCGGGGCACCAGATGTGAGGGAGCTTCCCTCCCCGGATGTATTGATCGTAGTTGAAGGACATCTATTTGACCTCCTTGATCTTGTCGAGGATCTGGGTGGGATTGATGGGATCGCCGTCGACACGGTAGATCCCAACCACCTTGCACTTCCCCTTCGCGCACCGCTCCACCTCGTAGATGATCTGGCCAAGAGAGAGTTCCGGCACCACGATCGCCTTGACGCGGGCAGCCAGCGCGGCCACTTCCTCTTCGGGGAATGGCCAGATGGTAAGCGGACGGAAGAGCCCCGCCTTGATCCCGGCGGCGCGTGCCTGCTCCACGGCGTTTTTCCCGGAGCGCCCCGAAACGCCGTAGGCGAAGACGGCCACCTCGGCGTCCTCCAGCAGGTACTCCTCGTACCGGATGATGTCCTTCTTGTTGGCTTCCACCTTCCGCATGAGCCGCAGCTCATCGGTATGGATCCGGGGGCTGGCGTTCACCGGGAATCCGTCGGAGGCGTGATTCAGGCCGGTGATGTGCTGTCGGTACCCGCTGAAGAAATCGGCCACCGGGGGCACGTCCCCCTTCGTCTCGTCGAACGGCTTGTATTCGGCGGGCGAACAGGTCGGCCTGCGGCGGTTCTCGATCGGAATGACCCCCTTGTCGGGGATCTCGATCTTCTCCCGCATGTGGCCCACGATCTCGTCGAAGGCGACGATCACCGGCGTGCGGTATTTCTCCGCGAGGTTGAACGCCCGCACCGTCTCCGAGAAGATCTCCTGCACGTAGCCCGGGGTGAGGCAGATGACCGGATGGTCGCCGTGCGTCCCCCACCTGCACTGCATGATGTCGCTCTGGCTCGGGCCGGTCGGGACCCCGGTCGAGGGGCCGCCGCGCATCACGTCGATGACCACGCAAGGGACCTCGCAGAGCATCCCGAACCCGAGGTTTTCCTGCTTGAGCGAAAACCCGGGCCCCGAGGTGGCCGTCAGCGTCTTGGCCCCCGCAAGGGACCCGCCGATCACCGCCGCCATCGCCGCGATCTCGTCCTCCATCTGCAGGAAGGCCCCGCCGATCTGGGGGAGCCTCCGCGACATGTACTCCGCCACCTCCGTGGAAGGGGTGATCGGGTACCCGGCAAAGAAGGTGCAGCCCGCATAGAGCGCCCCTTCCGCGCACGCCTCGTTCCCTTGAAGCAGTTTTAACGTGCCCACCGTTTCTCTCCTTTTGGGATTTCTAGTGTGTCCGTCATTTCTTGTCGATGAAGATGGCGAAATCGGGGCACCGCAGCTCGCACGCCGCGCAGGCGTTGCACTTGTCGATGTCGACCACCTTCACAAGGAACATCTCCATGCCCAGCACCTGCGTGGGGCAGAGCTTCACGCAGATCTCGCATCCCTTGCAATACCGAGGGACGATGCTGATCTTCACCTTCTGGTTCTCGGTGGATTCGATCTTCTCCGCTGTCTGCGCCTGCACGTTTGCCATTGCCGTTGCACCTTCCTTTGCGGATTAATGGACTTTCTTTCCCAGCCGTTTCATCAGCGTAAGCCCCAGGTCGGAGGGCGCCTCGGAAACCGCGATCCCCGCCGCCTTGAACGCTTCGATCTTCTCCGCCGCCGTCCCCTTCCCGCCGGAGATGATGGCGCCCGCGTGCCCCATCCGCTTCCCCTTGGGGGCGGTCTGGCCCGCGACGAAGCCGACGACCGGCTTGTTCATCTTCGCCTTCACGAACGCCGCGGCCTCCTCCTCCGCCGTTCCGCCGATTTCCCCGATGAGGATGACCGCCTCGGTCTTCGGGTCGTTCTGGAAAGCCGACAACACGTCGATGAAGTTCGTCCCGTTGACGGGGTCGCCGCCGATGCCCACGCACGTCGACTGCCCCATCCCCAGCGTGGTCACCTGGTGCACCGCCTCGTAGGTGAGCGTTCCGGAGCGGGAGACGATCCCGATCGTGCCCGGCCTGTGGATGTACCCCGGCATGATGCCGATCTTGCACTCGCCCGGCGTGATGACGCCCGGGCAGTTGGGGCCGACAAGGCGTGTCTTCTTCCCCTCCATGAACCGCTTCACCTTCACCATGTCCATGATGGGGATCCCTTCCGTGATGCAGATCGCGATGTCCACGCCCGCGTCGACCGCCTCGCAGATGGCGTCGCCCGCGAAACCGGGGGGGACGTAGATGACGGTGGCGTTGGCGCCCGTCGCCTTGACGGCGTCCGCCACCGTGTTGAACACCGGTACCCCTTCCACCTTGGCGCCGGCTTTCCCGGGGGTAACCCCTCCGACGATCTTCGTGCCGTATTCCAGCATCTGCTGGGTGTGGAACGTCCCCACGGCACCGGTGATGCCCTGGACGAGTACTTTCGTGTCTTTGTTGATCCAGATGCTCATGTTCGCCCCCTCACTTGGCCTGGCCGGCGGCGGCCACGACTTTGATCGCTGCGTCCTTCATGTCGGACGCGGAGATGATGTTGAGTTTCGACGCGGCGAGGATTTCCCTCCCCTTCTCGACGTTGGTCCCTTCGAGCCGGACGACGAGCGGCACCTTGAGGCCGAGCGTCCTCACCGCGAGGACGACGCCTTCGGCGATCACGTCGCACCGCATGATCCCTCCGAAGATGTTCACCAGGATCGCCTTGACCTTGGGGTCCGACAGGATCAGCCGGAAGGCGTTGGTCACCTGCTCCGTGCTGGCCCCGCCGCCGACGTCGAGGAAGTTGGCCGGGGATCCGCCCGACATCTTGATCATGTCCATCGCCGCCATCGCGAGGCCCGCGCCGTTGACCATGCAGCCGATGTTGCCGTCGAGGCTGATGTAGGTGATGTCGTACTTGGAGGCCTCCGTCTCCGTCGGGTCCTCCTCGTCGAAGTCCCGCATTCCCTGGATGTCCTTGTGGCGGAACAGCCCGTTGCCGTCGAAGTTCATCTTGGCGTCCAGCGCGATGATGTCGCCGCCCTCGGTGATCACCAGGGGGTTGATCTCCGCCAGCGAGCAGTCCGTGTCGACGAACGCGTTGTAGAGCCCCATCATGAACTTCACCGTCTTGCCGGTCAGTTCCGGCGGGATGTTCAGGCCGAACGCAAGTTTTCGCGCCTGGTACGGCATGAGCCCCACGGCGGGGTCGAAGTGCTCTTTCAGGATCTTCTCCGGCGTCCGCGCGGCGACCGTCTCGATCTCCATCCCGCCCTCGGTGGACGCCATCATGACCACCCGGGACACCGCCCGGTCGATGACCATCCCCAGGTACAGCTCCCTTTTGATCGCGCTCGCCTGCTCGACGAGGACCCTCTTCACCTTCTTCCCCTGGGGGCCGGTCTGGTGGGTCACCAGGTTCATTCCGATGATCTGCTTCGCGTACTCCCTCGCCTCGTCATGGGTCTTGGCGAGCTTGACGCCGCCGCCCTTGCCGCGGCCTCCCGCATGGATCTGCGCCTTCACCACGACAGGGGTTCCGAACTCCTTGGCGATGTCCTCCGCCTCGGCCGGGGTGTCCGCCACTTTCCCTCTTGGAACGGCCACGCCGTACTTCGCCAGCACCGACTTTGCCTGATACTCGTGGATGTTCATATCCCTTCGGCTCCTCCCGAATGAAGTGTGAGCGGATGGGTGTCGCCCGTCACCGGATGCACTTGGTATTGCAAAACGACTCCTGAAAAGCGCGGCAGGTCAAAATCAATCCTTCTTATTCTACCAGAAACTAAAAGCCCAGGCGGTCCACCGCTTCGCAGAGTTCCTTTACCGCCCCGGCCGACTGCTTCAGCGCCGCGGACTCGTCCGCGGAGAGCTTGAATTTCACGACTTCTTCCACGCCCCCCTCCCCAAGCTTTGCGGGGAGGCCGACAAACAGCCCGTCGCAGCCGTCGTACTTGCCCTGGGAGAGGACGGCGCACGGCAGGATCATCTTCTTGTCGAGAAGGATGGACTCGCACATCTGCACCGCGGCCGCGGACGGAGCGTAGTAGGCCGACCCGGTCTTGAGGAGAGCGACGATCTCCCCGCCCCCCTTCCGGGTCCGCTCCACGATCGCGTCGAGCTTCGCCTTGGGGATCAGGTCCTCCACGGGAATTCCGGCCACCGTCGTGTACTTGGTGGAGGGAACCATCGTGTCCCCGTGGCCGCCGAGGACGAAGGCGGTGATGTCCTGCACGGATACCCCGAGCTCCATCGCGATGAAGCAGCGGAACCTGGCGGAATCCAGGATCCCCGCCATCCCCATCACCTTGTGCGCCGGGAGTTTGCTGTGCTTGCAGGCGACATAGGTCATGGCGTCCAAGGGGTTGGACACCACGATGAGCATCGCGCCGGGGGACTTTGCGATCGCCTTGAGGGTGACGTCCTTCACGATTCCGGCGTTCACCTTGAGCAGGTCGTCCCGGCTCATCCCCGGCTTCCGCGGAAGCCCCGAGGTGATGACGACGATGTCGGAATCGGTCGATTCTTCGTACCCGTTGGTCCCGATGACCTTGCTGTCGTATCCGTACACCGGGCCGGACTGCATCAGGTCGAGCGCCTTCCCCTGGGGCATCCCTTCCACGATGTCGACCAGCACGACATCGCAGAAATCCTTTTCCGCCAACCGTTGCGCGGTGGTCGCCCCGACGTTTCCGGCGCCGACGACGGTGATCTTCTTTCGGCTCAACGGCACCCTCCCCCGATGCGGGAACGGTTCCGGCGCAGAACGTCGAGCGGAACCGCCTGCCGCGCGACGGACGCCTCCAGTCCCGTGTTGATGAGCGTCAACGTCTCGTCCTCCGTCGGCGGAAAAATAATGGGGTGATTTCGGGCGGGATGGGGTGGTTCAGCCCCAAACCGAGCATACAGTATACAAAGGCCCCCGTGATGTCAAGGGAAAACCGAGCGTTTTGCCTTGTCCGCAAGGCGATTCCGCCCCAACGCTATTTCCGCCCCGTCCCCCCTCCCCTCAGGGCCGACAAAATTCCCCGCGCGTCGACGTTTTCGCGCACCAGGTTCACCCCCCGCTCGATCTTTTCCTTCTCCCGGATGCGGAGGCGTCCCAGGAGGTTTTCGAACTTCTCCACGGCGAACAGGGTGTCCTCCTGCACGACGAGGATCGGCACCGCCTTCTCCCGCGCCCGGGCAAGGATGAGCTCGTTGGGCCGGACCCCCCCGGTCAGCACGAGGCAGCGGGTGTCGGTTTCCAGGGCGGCCAGCTGGATGTCCGCCCGGTGGCCTCCGGTGATCACCGCCTTCCGCGGAATGCGCCGGAAGACCCGCAGCGCGTTGTCCATGTCCATCGCGCCCACGCAGAACCGCTCGATCATCGTTCCCAGGGATTCCTCCCCGCACGCCGTTTCCGCGGAAAGGCTGTCCGACAGCGCCTTCACGCTGACGCTTTCGAGCACGGGATCCGTCGGAACGGCCCCGAACACCCGGATGCTCCGGGCCGCGAAGTACGGGAGGACGGTCTGACGGAAAAACGGCTCCTGCCCCGTCGCAATGCGGTTGAAAACCACTCCCAGGAGCCGCTCCTTGAGGGCGCCCGCGGCCCACAGCACCTGGTCCATCGACTTCTCGCCGGAAAACCTGTCGACAAGGAGAACCCGGCAGTCGAGATCGGAAACCAGCGCCAGCGGGGCGAGCCCCAGGAACACCCCGTCACGCAGGTTGGCCGCGCCCCCCAGCAGAACGACGTCGCTTCGCGCGGAACATTCCTCGACGGCGCGGAGGACCCGCTCCCGCAGGCGCAGCGACTCTCCTCGATACGCGGCCATGACGAGGTCCTGGGTGATCACCACCGGGCAGACCGCCTCCGGCGGCCCCGGCAAGCCGAGCTCGTCCGCCAGGAAGCAGGCGTCCTCGTCGACCACCCCGCCGTCCACGACCATCGGGATCTTCCCGAGGGGCTTTACGTACCCCACGGACACGCCGTCCCGCCCCCACAGCTTCGCCAGGGCAAGCGCGACGAGGGTCTTTCCCGCGTACTCGAACGTCGACGCCACGTAAAGTCTCATTTTCCCGCCTCCGCGATGGTCATCCGGCAGTCGATCGCCCGGATGCCGCGCCCTTTCGACATCACCATGACCGGGTTGATATCGAGTTCCTGGATCTCCGGAACGTCCGTCGACAGCCGGGAAATCCGGAGCAATGCATCGACGATTCCCCCTTCGTCCGCCGGCACGCTTCCGCGGAAGGAGGAAAGCAGCGGGTAGGCGCGGATCTCCCGCACCATCTCCACGGCCTCGTCCCGCGACAGCGGCGCCAGGCGGAACGACACGTCCTTCAGCACTTCCACATAGATCCCTCCAAGCCCGAACATCAGCAGCGGGCCGAACTGCGGGTCCCGGCTCATTCCCAGGATCAGCTCCCGTCCCCCGGCCACCATCTCCTGCACCGACACGCCCGCGATCCAGGCGTCGGGTACCATCCGCCGCGCCGAAGAGGTGATCTCCACGAACGCATCCGCCACCGCTTCCGCGTCCGACAGGTTCAACCGGACCCCCCCGACGTCCGTTTTGTGCAGGATGTCCGGGGAAACGATCTTCATGGCCACGGGGCGCCTCATCTCCTCGAACGCGCGCACCGCTTCCCGGCTCGTCTGCGCGAGGACGTGCCTCGGAAACCAAAACCCGTAGGCCTCCAGGATCTCCCTGCTTTCCTCCTCGCCCAGCGTCTTCTTCCCCGCGGCAAGGGCGGCAGCCACCGCCGCCCGGGCCTGCGCCGCGCGGATTCCCGCCGGTTCCGCTCCCGGCGAAGGGGTCCTTCCCCGGATCCTGCGGTAGCGGAGCATGGCGTGCAGCGAACGGACGGCCCGCTCGGGCACGGGATACTGCGGGATCCCGCCCGCGGAGAGAATCTTTCGGGCCTCCTTGACCGAAGCCTCTCCGAGAAAGGACGCGAAGGCGGTCTTTCCGGAGCCCGCCAGCGCCTGGACGGCGGCCCGGGCGGTCTCTTCCGGCTCCGTCATCGCCTGCGGCGTCAGCAGCACCAGGACGGCATCCACCGAGGGATCGCCGCGGATCCCGGAGAGCGCCTCCCGGTAGCGGTCGGCCTGCGCGTCCCCGATGATGTCCACCGGGTTCCCGAGGCTCGCCGTGGGAGGGAGCTTGCAGGCAAGCCGTCCGCGAAGCTCCGGGGAGACCTCCGCGAGGCGGACGCCGATCTTCTCGGCCGTGTCCGCCGCCAGGATCCCCGGCCCCCCCGCGTTGGTGAGGATCAGCAGCCGGTCCCCGCGCGGCATGGGCTGCAACGCGAACCCGAGAGCGAAGTCGAACAGGTCCTCCACGGTTTCCGCCCTCAGGATCCCGCCCTGCCGGAACGCCGCGGAATAGGCGCGGTCCGACCCCGCCAGGCTCCCGGTATGGGAAGAAGCCGCCCGCGCGCCGGCTGCGGTGGCACCCGCCTTTACCAGGATCACCGGCTTCCTGGCCGTCACCTCCCGGGAAACGCGAAGGAACCGCATCCCGTCGTCGATGCTTTCGACGTATCCCATGATCACGCGCGTCTCCGGGTCGTCCGCGAGGTATTCCATGACGTCCGATTCCGAGATGTCCGCCTGGTTCCCGAGACTGATGAATTTCGAAAACCCGACGTTCTCCCCGATCGCCCAGTCCAGGATGGCGGTGCACAGCGCGCCGGACTGCGAAAAGAAGGAGATCGCCCCCGACGGCGGGGTCCCCGCGGCGAACGAGGCGTTGAGCCGGGCGTGGGTGTTGATCAGGCCGAGGCAGTTGGGACCCATGAGGCGGACCGAGGCCTTCCGGGCCGCATCGCGGAGGGTCCGTTCCAGGGCCGCCCCCTCTCCCCCGGTCTCCTTGAAGCCCGCGGAGATGACGATGGCCGCCCGCATCCCCTTCTCCGCCAGCCGCGGGATCCCCTCGATGACGGCGGCGGGAGGAACCACGAAGACCCCAAGGTCCACGTTGCCGGGGAGGTCTGCGATGGAGGGGTAGACGGGCCTGCCGAGGAGTTCTCCTCCGGAAGGGTTGACGCCCTGGATTTCCCCCGGAAACCCCGCGCGAACGAGGTTGGCGAACACCCCGTAGCCCACCTTTTCCGGCTTTCGGGAGGCGCCCACGACGACAACGGATTCCGGTTGGAACAGCGCGTCCAGGGTCACGTTACCAATGTATTCCCATTTGCCGTAACGGGGTAGGGGGA
>JACRMU010000082.1:994-2810 GCA_016219515.1 Deltaproteobacteria bacterium | reverse complement strand
CCGAAGATCACCTCGGGGACCCCCTGCCGGATCCCCCGGTGGTGGTCGACGCGGGCGTCGCCGAGATTTTCATACGGCAAGGCGCGCAGCCGCTCGAACGCGTCGTCGACCGCCACCGCTCCGGCGGCCACCTCCGCGAGAAGCCTTTTCAGCCGGTCCTTCGTCAGGATCCCCTCCTCATTCCTTCCCTTCCGGACCGGGTTCGGGCTCCCCGGCCTCCTCCGCCACCCGGCGGACCCTCACTTCCAGGACCGCCCGCTCGGCGACGGTCTCGGCGCGCAGGACGGCCCCGGGGACGGCGAACGTCTCCCCCGGGGCGGGGATCCGACCGGCGAGGGAAGTCAGGAACCCGCCGACGGTCGTGTAGTTCCCCTCCGCGAGGCGGACGCCGAACTCCTCCGCGAGGCGCTCCACCTCCATCCGTCCGGGGATGACGAACTCGTCTTCCGAGACCTTCGTATAGTATTCCATGCCGCGGTCGTATTCATCCTCGATCTCCCCCACCACCTCCTCGACGACGTCCTCGGCGGTGACGACGCCGGTCACGCCGCCGAACTCGTCCACGACGACGGCGAACGACGTCCGCGCCTCGCGGAAGCTCCGCAGCAGCTCGTCCAGCGGCATCAGTTCGGGGACGAAGAGCGCCTTCCGGAGGAACGGGAGGATGGAGGCGTCCGGCGGACTCCCCGCGATGTCGAGCACGTGGAGGTACCCGAGGATGTGGTCCAGCCGTCCGCTGTAGACGGGGTACCGCGAGTAGCCGCTCCGGGCGGCGGCAAGCGCCGCTTCCCCGCACGACGCCCCCTCGGGGAGCGCGGCGACCTGGGGGAGGGGCCGGAAGACGTCCGCCACCCGCGCCTCCCCGAAATGGAACACGCGGCGGACCATCACCCGCTCGTGCGCCTCCACGTCCGACGCTTCGCGGCTCCCCTGGAGGAGGAGCTCGAGGTCTTCCCGCGTCACCAGGGCCCGCAGGGGGGGAACGCCGCCGAACGGGGCGGAGATCGCCCTCGCGAGGAACGATACGCCCGCCACCAGCGGCGAGAGGGCGGTCTCCGCGAAGGCCACCAGGCGCGCCGCGCGATCCACGAGCCGGTCCGCCCGGGGTCGCACGTAGCTCTTCGGGACGACTTCGCCGAAGACGATGACCAGCGGGGTGACCACGAGGACGGCGACCCATTCCGCGTGCTCCCCGAACCCGGGGAGGAGCCTCGACGTGACGAGTACCGTGGACAGGACCACGAAGATGTTCGTCGCGGTCAGCGTCGTCGCCAGCACGCGGTCGGGACGGTCTAGGAGCGCGAGCGCCCGTTCCGCGCCGCGCTCCCCGCGGCGGGCGCGGTCCTGGAGCCGGTTGCGGTCCGCGGAGACCAGCGCCATCTCGGCGCCGGTGAAGAGCGCTTCCAGGAGAAGGCAGAGCGTAACGGCCAGGACGAGGAGCGCCATCACTGCTCCCCGGGGGGAAGGGGACGCACCCCCACTTCGACGATCCGGATTCCCTTGAGCCGTTCCACGGTGAAGGCGAAGCCGGCGAGATCGATCCGGTCCCCTCCCCGCGGAAGCCGGTCGAACGCGTGAAGGAGGAGCTCCTCCACCGTTTCCCGCTCCCGGTCCGGGAACTTCGTCCCGAACGCCTCGTTGAACCGGCGCACCGGCGTCTTGCCGAGGACGAGGTGGGAGCCGTCGGGGCGCGCCGCGATCTCCTTCTCCTCCCGGTCGTGCTCCTCGCGGATGTCGCCGAACAGCTCCTCGAGGACGTCCTCGAGCGTCACGATACCCGCCGGTTCCCCCAGTTCGTCCACCACCAGTGCGATGT
>JACRMU010000082.1:0-863 GCA_016219515.1 Deltaproteobacteria bacterium | reverse complement strand
GGAACTCGCGCAGCAGAAGCGGCAGCTTCTTCGCCGTCGCGACCACGAACGGCGGCCGCACGAGCGTCCGCCACGCGGACGGGTCCCCGCCCTCCGCCGTCGAACGGAGCAGGTCCTTGAAGTGGAGGATCCCCACGACGCTGCTCCGTTCCCCCTCGTACACCGGGATCCGCGACCGGCGGTACTTCCGGTACCGCCCGATCAGCTCGTCGTAGGAAAGATCCCGCGGCACCATGAACACGTCCGAAAGCGGGGTCATGATCTCGACGGCGCGCCGGTCGGTCATCTCGAAGATGTTGTGGATGAGCTCCTTCTCGCCCGGATCCAGGGTGCCGGTCTCCTCTCCCACGTCCACCATCGCCCGGAATTCGGCCTCCGAGATCGCCTCCCGGTCCTCCGCCCCTCCCCGCTCCCCGAGCAGGAAGAGAACCCCCTCCGCGATCTTCTCGAGGACGAACCGGACCGGGGCCACCAGTCGGGAGAACGCCGCGAACGGGATGGCGGCGAAGAGGGAAAATCCCCGGGCGCGCGGCCAGACGATGCACTTGGGGGTCACGTCCCCGAGGATCAGGATCCCGAGCGTCCCCGCGAGCAGCGCGACCGCCTCGCCGACGCCGCCGGGAAGGAGCGGGAGAAGGAACGCGGCGATGACGGAGGAGATCGCGACGTTGACCATCTCGTTCCCGAGGAAGATCGTGGCGATCAGCCGGCCGGGGCGGGAGAGGAGCCGCTCCACCAGCGCGCCCCGCCGTTCCCCCTCCTCCCTCCACCGGAGAAGATCCACGCGGCGCAGGGCGAACAGCGCCGTCTCCGTCGCGGAGAAGAAGGCGGAAGCGAGGAACAGGAAGGGAAGGAGGAACGAT
>JACRMU010000052.1 GCA_016219515.1 Deltaproteobacteria bacterium | reverse complement strand
GCGACGATCAACGCGACGACCGGGGTTCTGACCGGCGGGACGGTGACGGCGAATACCTCTGCGGTGATCGGCGCGAGCTACGCGTCCGGCGGGGTGACGAAGACGGCCACCGCGACGGTGACCATCGTGGACGTGCCGGCGACGACGGGGACGGTTACCGTCTATCCGGCCGATGATGCGGAGAATGTTCCCCGCAACACGGTGATCACGGCAACGGTAGGCGGTTCGACCGACATCCGAACGATTTTCAACGGCAACTCCTTTACCCTGAGGCCCGAGGGGGATTCGACAGACTCGAGCGTGGGCGCGTCCGGACCGCTGGCGGCAAGCGTTTGCGTCAGCGGAGGGATCGTGCAGGGGGTGTTCACGTACAACACGACCAACACCACCGGGACGTTCACCCCGAATTGCGAACTCGGTGAAGAAAAGACCTACGATGCAGCGATCGCCACCGGAGCGGGGAGTCCGCTTTCGGCGTCAGTGCGCTGGAAATTCAAAACGGCCGAAGAAGGTCCCGACTCCGACGATGACGGATCGCCGGACAGCGAAGACGACGACCCGCATGACGGCAAGAAGGCGTCCCGGCATGGATCGAAAGGGAACGGGAAGATCCACGTCGACGTGTCGGACAACACGGGCGCTTCGATCAAGGCGGCTGTGGCGATGTCGGATGACAACTCGCGCCTGAACCAGGCGGGAAAGCCGGCGACGTTCATGTTCCATGACGGCCTGGTGGCATACAACGTGGCAGGCATCGCGCCGGGCAGCACCGTTACGGTGAAGATCACCTTCCCCAGCGGGGTCCCGGCGGGCAGCAAGATTTATCAGGTGGATGCGAACGGGTTCCATGAAATTCCGGGCGCCGTCATCAACGGGAATATCGTCACCATGACGCTTACCGACGGCGGAACGGGAGATGGCGACGGGCAAGCCAACGGCGTCATCGTCGATCCTGTCGGCGTGGCCGCTCCGGTATCGGGAAGCGGCTCCGTCGACCTGTCGACAGGCGGTTCCTCCGGCGGAGGTTGCGCGGTCGCCGGCAGGTCCGGACCCGGCTGGGGTTTGCGGGAGATCGCCGGGGCCTATGGTTTCCTGATTCTCGCTGTCCTGGGACTTGCTCTCAGGGGGCGGTTAAAGAGGAGGGAAAAGTAACCGGCGCGTCCGGATCGTAACAGCGCCTCGTACCAACCGCGCGGGCAGGGAGTATTGGAGCTCCCTGCCCGCGTTTGTTTTAACGAAGGATGTTCAACGTGGGCTTGATGAGCTCGAGGAACTCCATCCGCGTCGATTCGCGCGTCCGGAAGACGCCCAGCATGGCGGAAGTGACCGCCTTGGAGTTCTGCTTTTCCACTCCCCGCATCATCATGCACAGATGGAAGGCCTCGATGACGACGGCCACCCCGTGCGGCCGCAGCGTGTCCATGATCGCGGTGGCGATCTCCTGGGTAAGCCGCTCCTGGACCTGCAGCCTGCGCGCATAGAGCTCGACCACCCGCGCGATCTTGGACAGCCCCACGATGTTTTTCCTGGGCATGTAGGCCACGTGGCACTTCCCGAAGAAGGGAAGGAGGTGGTGCTCGCAGAGGGAAAAGATGTCGATGTCTTTTACCGTCACCATCTCGTCGTACTGCTCGTGGAAGATCGCCCGCTGTAGGACCTCGCGGGGGTCCTGCGAATAGCCGGAAGTGAGGTCGCCGATCGACTTCCGGAACCGTTCGGGAGTCTGCCGCAGCCCTTCGCGGTCGGGGTCTTCCCCAATCTTGATCAGCAAGTTTCGTATGAGTTCCTGCATAATGGAATCATCATATAGCACGAGAGAGACGGTCCGAAATGAAAAAGGAACCCGCCTGACGGGAGCTGCACAGGGGATGCGGACCGACGAAGAACTGATGGAGCTCTACCGAAGGGGTAGCCGCGACGCCTTCGAGATGCTTTTCGCCCGATACCACCGGAAGGTGATCCACTTCGCCTACCGGATGACGGGAGACGAGGCGAAGGCCGAAGAGGCCGCCCAGGAGACGTTCCTCCGGGTCGCCCGGGCGGCGCCCACCTGGCAGCCGACGGCCAGGTTTTCCACCTGGATGTACACGATCGCCCGCCGCACGACGCTCAATTTCCTCCGGGACGAGAAGGACGAGGGGGATAAGGTGTCCATTCCCCCGGGAGAGGAGTCCGGGGACGGCTCACCCGCCCCGCAGCTCCCCGGTCCCTCCGCCCTGAACCCGGAGGAGATCGCATGGAGCGCGGAAATCCAGGTTCGGTTCGCGGCGGCGCTTCAGCAACTCCCGGAATCGTACCGGTCGGCGTTCGTGCTGAACCGTGGAGAAGGGCTTTCGTACGAAGAAGTGGCATCCGTTCTTGGAATTACAGTACAGGCGGTGAAGAGCCGCATATTCCGCGCAAGAGAGATGCTGATGGAATCCCTTTCGGAGTTGCTACCTTGAAACCATTTCGCCCGATGTGGGTTTAACCGGGGTAGGGGGAGACGCATCCATGAAATGCCTCGATTGGAAAGAGAAAATCAGCGGATACATCGACGGGGAAATTTCGTCGGAGGAGGCCCGGCAGGTCGAGGCGCACCTGGAGACGTGCGGGGAATGCCGGACTCTTGAACGGCGGATGCGCGCGATCGGAACCGGCGTCGCAAGGGTCGAGACGGACGTCCCTCCCGATTTCCGTGAAAAACTGTTCACACGGCTGGAAGCGGAAGAGCTGCTCCCTCGGAGGCGCAGCCTTTTCGTATTTTCCCTCCGATGGGCGGCGGTGCCGCTGGCAGTTGCGGCTTCCGTGGCCGTCTTCCTGTTTGTCTCCCCGGAGAAGGGCAAGGATGCAGGCGCCCCGCAGCCGACGGCGACTTCTTCTAAGGTTTCTCCGCAGGCGGAGAGCCAGCCGTCGAACGCCGCGCCCGGGAAAGGACAGCCCGTCGCAACCGCCGCTGCGGGACTTTCCGTCGAGGAACGGGAAATCGTCGCCAATCTCGAGGTACTGGAGGACCCCGCGGCCATCGATGAGCAGGGCGACCCGGATACGATCGAAATCTTCGAGCCTTCGGTCAGGCGCCAGGGATGAGGGGAATGGCCTTCCACTTCGCGCGGAAAGCGGTCTATTACGCATCGCTCGCCGCGCTGACGGCATGGCTTGCGCTTCCTTTGACGCCTTCGGCGCAGGCGCGGGACCTCGGTCCGCGGCCGGAAGAGGCCCGCCCGCCGCAGGGGGAGCGGATCACCCCCGAGAAACTGGAGCGCTGGCGCCAAATGACGCCGGAGGAGAAGGACCGCGTCAGGGAACGGTACCGGCGCTGGAAAGAGCTTCCGCCGGATCAGAAGGAGCGGATCCTGGAGCGCAGGCGGAGATGGCGGGAGCTCCCCGAGGAAGAGCGGAACTTCCTGCGGCAGCGGAGGGAGATTTACCGCGGTGCCCGGCCCGAGGAGAAGCAAGTCATCCACAAGTTCTTCCGGCGCTGGAAGGAGCTTCCTCCGGAACGCCGCCAGGAGTTAAGGGGGAAATTCGTCGAGTGGCGCGGCATGCCCCCGGCGGAGCGCGCCGGGCAGATGAGGGAGTGGCCGTTTTACCGGAACCTTCCCCCGGCGGAGAAGAAGGTCATCCAGCGGTTCCTGTTCTCCGAGCCGCCCATGGCTCCGGCGCCCCGCCGCGACCGGCGGGAAGAAGGCCCTTCTCCACGGGCGCCCCGTGACTGATCCCCGGGAAACGTGGATGCGGGCCGCGCTGCTCGAGGCGCGGAAAGCCGCCGCGGCCGGCGAGGTTCCCGTGGGCGCCGTGGTAGTTTCCCCCGAAGGCAAGATCCTTTCCCGGGCGCACAATCGTCCCGTCTCGTCGTGCGATCCGACCGCGCACGCCGAGATCCTGGCCTTGCGTAGTGCGGCGAAGAAGACGGGGAACTACCGGCTCACGGGGTGCCGACTCGTGGCGACGATCGAGCCGTGCCCCATGTGCGCGGGAGCCGCCGTCCATGCACGTGTGTCCGAAATCCTCTACGGCGCCGACGACCCGAAGACAGGCGCGGTGCGCACCCTCTACCGGCTCGCCTCCGACCCCCGCCTGAACCACCGCGCAACGGTGATCTCCGGCGTCCTCGCCGAAGAGTGCGCCGCGCTCCTCACGGAATTCTTCCGCTCCAGGCGCTAAAAGAGCGGGGAGAAGATCCTGGAAGTGTCTTCGAGGAGGCGCACGATCCGAGGCCGGCGCCCGAAAGCCGACGGGTCAAGCTCGTCGGAGCGGGAGAGATCCGCCGTGAATCCCGCCGCCAACGCTTCGATCTCTTTCCTTCCGTAGAGAAAGACCCCCAGCTCGAAATTGAGGAAGAAGCTCCGGATGTCGACGTTCGATGAGCCCACCACCCCGACGTCGTCGTCGATGATGAGCACCTTGGAATGGAGGTTCGTCGGCAGGTAAAGGTGGATCTTCACCCCCGCCATCATGAGGTCGTCGAAGTACGAGCGCCCCGCCAGCCAGACCGTCTTCAAATCGGATTTCTCCGGCACGAGGAGGCGCACGTCGACTCCCCGCAGCGCGGCATTCTCGAGACAGGTGCTGATCGCGTCGTCGGGTACGAAATACGGCGTCGCGATCCAGATCCTTCGGCGAGCCAGCGTGAACGCCGTGAACACACCCTGGTAGATGGGGCGCATCGTGCGGTCCGGCCCCGACGCCACGACCTGGAGCAGCCCCCCCCGCGTTTCGCCGCCGGCGGGGAAGGAAAGGTCGGGAAACAGGTCCCCTTCCGCCCCCGTCTCCTCCGTGGCGAACGCCCAGTCGTCCAGGAACAGCGCCTGAAGGTCCCGGACTCCCGTCCCCTGGATCAGCACCGCGCTGTCCCGCCACAGCCCCGGCTCGTTCCGCGGGGACATGTAGCGGTTCCCGATGTTCATCCCGCCGGTGAAGCACTTCCGGCCGTCGGCGATCAGCAGCTTGCGATGGTTGCGCAGGTGGGCCGACCACTTCCGGTGAAGGGGGAGCGCGGGGAGGAACTCCGCAACTTCGCCGCCCGCCTTCCGCAGCGGCTGCACGATCTGGCGGAGCGCGCGCCAGGATCCGACCGCGTCCAGGAGCAGCCGGACTCGCACCCCCGCCCTCGCCCGCGAGGCGAGTGCGTGGATGAACCGCTTCCCGATGATGTCGACGTCGAGGATGAAGAACTGCGCGTGGATGTGGTCGCGCGCCTCCTCGATCAGGCCGAGGGCCGCGCTGTACGCCGCGACTCCTCCCTCGATGACGGTGACGCGGTTCCCGGTGACCGGAGGAGGGGCGCCGGCGGCCGTCAGGACGCGCCCGCACGTCGCGGAGACGGGCGAGGGGAGCTCCTCCGGCCGTACCCGGTTTTCGACGGAGCTTTCGAGGTAGCCGACCGCGCCGATCTTCGCGCGGATGTGGCGGCGGATCCTGCGCCCGCCGACCAGGAAGTAGAGGGGGACGCCCACCACCGGCAGCAGGGCGATGGAAAGCACCCAGGCCACCGTGGCGGCGGGCTGGCGCCGTTCCAGGATGATCCGGGGGATCAGGATGAAGGCCAGGACGTACCCTGCCGTGGAGAGGATCAGCGCGGCGATCCGCCAGCCATCGTGCATTGCACTCCTCCACGCGCTTTTCAGCGGCGTTCCGTTTCCGATATAATACCTGCCTTGCGCGCGGAGGGGTACCGAAGTGGCCGTAACGGGGTCGACTCGAAATCGACTTGGCGGTGCGAGCCGCCACGTGGGTTCGAATCCCACCCCCTCCGCCATCCCCTTCTTTCGTCGCGGATGGCGTCTCGGTGGGATTCGAACCCGAGCACGCCGCCGACCGATCAGGGAGGAAAAGCGCGACCTTGCGGAGCGCGGCAGGCGGGCGAGGCGGCCGGGAAGGCGGCCCCACTCTCCATATGGTGCGCTCGGTGGGGTACCCCGCAAGAATTATGCGGAGGGGTAAGGCGTGATCGCCGGAGCCTGATCGGTCGAATCCCACCCCCTTCGCCACCTGGTTTTCATTTCAACGAGATTTTTATTTAGATTGAGTTTTTTTCAGGGTGGGTATGTGTTGATGGGGGCTTTTTGACGTGAAGGATTCCATTCCGCGCCGCATGGGTTTCGCTGGAATCGGGATCGGGGTCCTGCTTCTCCTTTCCGCCGCCTGCCTCCCCCTCTACCTGTCCTCCTGCGGCGGGAACGGCGGAACGTCGTCCTCCGGCCCCTCCTACCTGCGCGGATTCGGGCTCTCCCCCGAAGGATTCCCGCTGCCCGCGGATGCCGCCCATTGGGCAAGCTTTTACTCGGAAGTGGGCGGGATGGGCCGTGGCGCCGCGATGTGGAACGGCGCGTGGAGGGATGACCTCACGGGCGGATCGGACGCGGGGACGGTCCCGGCGGCGGGTCCGTCGCTCATGGCGGCATCCGCCGCCTACGGTTTCACCCCCGTTTTCGTCTTCGGATGGAGGAGCGGCACGACGCTTTACCTCAACGTGCCCGACAATTCCGCCAACCATTGGGCGAATCCCCAGGCCAGGAGCCGTTTCAACAACATGCTGGTGAATTTCGTCGCCGCCTACCGCCCGCCGTACCTTTTTTTAGGGAACGAAAACGACTTCTACTTCGAGCAGGACAGCGCCGATTACCTCAACTGGATCACCTTCTACAATTCGGCCTACGACAACGTCAAGGCGGCCTCCCCCTCGACGCTGGTCGGGCCGGTGTTCCAATTCGAGCACATGGCGGGCTCGGGGGGATTGAACGGATGGACGACTCCCCTGTGGGGGGCTCTCACCCTGCACGACAATGCCCGCATGGACATCGTTGGGATCACCGTGTACCCCTGGCTGAATTTCGCAAGCGCCGCGTCCGTCCCCGCAGGGTATCTCGACAACCTGTTCCTGCGGATCGGGTCGAAGCCGGTGGCGATCACGGAGACAGGCTGGCCGGCGGAAAACCTGGGCGGACTCAATCCCTCCTGGAACACCTCGCCCCAGGAGCAGGTCGCCTACATCCCGAAGTTCTTTTCCGCGATCGCGGGGAGGGACGTTCGGATCGTCAACTGGACGTTTCTTCACTTCATGGTCGACGACGGGACCCATTCCACGGGATGGAAGATGTTCGGCAGCATTTCGCTGTATGATAATGCTGCTGTCCGCAGGCCCGCCTACCCGGCGTGGATATCTCATTAGGAAAGCAGCGCAGCGAAGATACGGAGTTCCGCGAGCGAGGGGATGGCCCCATCCCGGTGCACGAAAATGCCTGGAAACGGCAAGAAGGATAACCGTACGGATAAGGGCTTCCGGCGCTGGACGATGGCGACGAAGCTCAGGCCGCCGTCGATGGGCGTTCGGCACATGCCGCGCCCCCGGCTTTCCGCGGGCGGGACCGAGGCCGGTCCTTTCCGGCTTGCGCTTGTCTCCGCGCCGGCCGGATCCGGGAAGACCACCGTGCTGTCGGAGTGGTACCAGGCCCTCCGGAAGAGGAAGCTGGCGGCCGTCTGGCTCTCCCTCGATTCCTTCGACAACGAGCCTCGCCGATTCCTTGTCCAGCTGATCTCCGCGGTCCAGGCCGCGCGCCCCGAGTTCGGAAGGAAGGCCGCGAGGCTGCTCGCGGTGAATCCGGATACGCTGCTGGAAGACCTGGCCGAAAGTCTCGTCCACGACTTCGGCGGCTGGAATTCGCGGATCGTGGTATTTCTGGACGACTACCACGTTCTCCGCGATCGCGCGATCCATGCCATGGTGGATTATCTGCTCCGTTACGTTCCGGACAACGTCCGGTTCGTCATCGGCACCCGCAAGGATCCCCCTCTTTCCATCGAGCGGTTCCGCCTCAGGGGAGAGGTCCTGGAGGTGGGTTGGGAGGACTTGCGGTTCCGCGTCGACGAGGCGAGGGATTATCTCAAGGAAGTGTGCCGCCTGCCGTTGTCCGAGGACCAGGTCCGCGCCCTCTGCGACCGGACGGAAGGATGGGCCACCGGGCTGCAGCTTGCCTCCGTGGCCTTCGCGGGGGCGACGGACCCCGACGGGCTCGTCGCGGGATTCACGGGAGCGCAGAGGAACATCGCCGATTATCTCCTGGAGGACGTCTTCCGCCGGCAGCCCCCCGCGATGCGGCAATTCCTGATGAAGACCTCGATCCTCGACCGGATGACGGCTTCCCTGTGCGATGCGGTCACCGGGCGGCAGGACGGCAGGCAGATGATCGAAACCCTCGAGGGCGGCAATCTCTTCACCTTCGGGCTGGACGACCACCGTACCTGGTTCCGCTACCACCACCTTTTCACGGAGTTCCTGCGGAACCGCCTGCGGACCGAGCATCCGAGGGAAATCGCGGACCTGCACGACCGTGCCAGCGATTGGTTCGAGAAGAACGGATTTTCCACCGAGGCGGTGCAGTACGCGATCGGGGGGAGCAGGTTTCCGCGGGCCGCGCGGCTGCTCGAAAAGGCGGGACGGGAGCTTTTCCGGCAGGGGGACTTCAAGGAACTGCGCCGGTGGATCGACGCGCTGCCGGAGAGGACCGTCCGGCGCTCTCCGATCTTGTGCGCGCTTCACGCCTGGGCGCTCGCCTACATGGGCGAGTTCGAGTTCGCGCGGCATCGCATCGCCTGCGCCGCGGAAAGCGCCGCAAAACCGGAAAAGGGCGGCGGACGCGCGAACGTTCCGGCCATGGGTCCGATCCAGGCCGAGCTGCAGGTCCTTCGGGCCGTCGTCGGCATTATCCAGACGGACGAGCCGGACGTCGCGGGGCTGCATTCCGGCATCGTGTCCCTCTTCCCGCGGAAGGAGTCGGCGCTGCGCGGATACGCCTACATCACGTTGGGATTCGCCTCCCGCGTGGAAGGGTACCTTTCCCTCGCCCTGCAGCACTTCCGCGATGCCCTCGTGGTGTCCGACGGATCGAACAGCTCCCTCGTCAACCTGAACGCCCGGCTCAACATCGGGATCGTGAATTATGTGATGGGGCGGGCGAACGACGCGGAGGAGAGTTTCCGCAAGTCCCTGGAAATATCGAGGGAGCGGCTATGGCTGCGCAGCATCGGCGCCGCTTTCCTGCGCTACGGGCTCGCGCTCGTCCTGTACGACAGGAACAAGCCGGATGAGGCGCTGAAGGAATTGTCCGATACGATTGCATTCCTCGAAGCGGGCGACGCATTCGGCTTCCTGGGGATGGCGCTTGTCGAGAGGGCGCGCGTCCATCTTGCGCTGGGAAGGAGCGACCTGGCAGACGCAGATATCGCCCGCGCCCGGCAGGTCGCCCGGAAGCACAACGTCGGGCGGGTGTCGTTCCGGGCCGACCTCCTGGAAACGCGAATAGCGATCCTCGCGGGGAAACCGGACAAGGCGGCGGAATTTCTCGAGTCGGCGAAGTCGGCCTTCGATGATGAAAGCCTCGACGATCGCCCCGTCTATCCGGAAAAGTACGAATATTATCTGCTGGAGCGGATCCGGCTCCTTTCCGCCTTGGGGAAGCACGAGGAAGCCGTTGAACTGGCCGACAGGGCGGTCCGCAGCGCCGAATCGGCGGGCCGCGGAAGAAACATCATCGAATTCCTGGTCCTCCAGGCGGCGGCCTGGAACGGTCATTCGCGGGGGGAGAAGGCCCTGGAGGCTCTCGAACAGGCGTTGTCCCTCGCCATGGGAGAGGGGATCGTCCGACCGTTCCTGAACTCCGTAGGGGAGATCGCTCCGCTCCTCCGGCATTTTAAAAACCTGGAAAGGTACCGTGCCACGGTCACGGGCATCCTTTCAACGCTGGAGGACAGGGCCGAACCGCCCGCGGGGGAAACGGCGGAAGGACGGTCTCCTGATCCGTTCCACCAGAGGGAAGTGCAGATCCTGAAACTGGTCTCCGAAGGGCTGCGCAACCGCGAGATAGGGAGGCGCCTCTTCCTTTCCGAGGAGACCGTGAAGTGGTACCTGAAGGGGCTCTATTGCAAGCTTCACGTCGGTACCCGCACCGAAGCCATCGCGAAGGCACGCAGGCTGGGGTTGATTGACGGAGCCTGATCGGTCGAGTGCTGCGGATACCCTATGGCATCTCGAATTTATAACCGACACTGTAAACTGAATGAACCCAGTTCTCGCCGGGGGCGGCGACCGCAATCTTCCTGCGCAGTTTTTTCACGTGGCTGTCGATGGTTCGGTCGCTGACGATACGCTGATCGGGGTAGATCCTGTCCATCAACTGCCTGCGGGAAAAAATACGGCCCGGGTGGGAAGCCAGGATCTGGAGCAGTTGAAATTCCACGGCGGTCAGGTACAGCTCTCGGTCGTGCAGGATTGCCTTATAACGGTCCTTGTCGAGCACCAGCCCACACATCCCGGGAGATTTCTGTCCGCTTGCGCGACGCAGAACCGCCTTGATCCTCGCCATCACTTCGCGGGGGCTGAAAGGTTTGCAGATGTAATCGTCGGCGCCAAGCTCCAGGCCGAGCAGACGGTCGATTTCCTCCACGCGAGCCGTCACCATGATGATCGGGATGCCGGAAAAGGAACGGATCTCCTTGCAGATTTCCAGGCCGTCCCTGCCCGGCAGCATCAGGTCGAGCAGGATCAGGTCGGGCGCCTGCTCACAAACCCAGGGAGCGACCTCCAGGCCATCCTTGAGACAGTGCGCCTCGTATCCCTCCTTATGCAGGTAATCCCGCAACAAGGCGGCCAGTCTGGGCTCGTCCTCGACCACGAGAATTTTTCCGCGCATCTCCGTCTATCCGTTCAACGGGAGTTCCACTTTCACCCACAGCCCTCCCAGCGGAGATGGAAGGGCCTCGATCGTCCCCTTGTGGGCCTCGACGATGTTCCGGCATATTGACAGGCCGAGACCGGCACCCCCCTTATCCTGGTTACGGGAACCATCCACCCGGTAGAGCCGGTCGAAGAGCTTTCCCGTTTCGGCTGCGGGAACGCCAGGGGCGGTGTCCTGGAAGTGGATCACGGCATTCACATCCTTACGATCTATGCGGACCCGGGCTGTGCCGCCGGAGTCGGTGTACTTCAGGGAATTCTCCAAAAGGTTGGAGAAGAGCTGGTGAAGACGTTCGGGGTCCGCGAAAATGGGAAAGACCTGGCCGGCGGGCAGGTCCTCCTCCAGAGTGATGTTCTTGGCGGCAAATTCCAAGCGGGCCGAACCCAGAGCCTGCTTCAGCAATTCCCCGAGGTCGATGTCCGTCATCCGGTACGTCAGGGCGCCGATATCGGACAGGGAAAGTTCGTATAGGTCATGAACCAGCCGGCTCAATTTCATCACTTCGCCGTGGAGTGCCCCGATGGCCTCGGGGGTGATCGGCCGGACACCGTCTTGCATCGCCTCGATCTCTCCCCGCAGAACGGACAAGGGAGTTCGCAGTTCGTGGGAAATGTCGGCGACCCAGTGCCGGCGTGCCTGCTCGTTTTTTTCCAGCGTCAGCGCCAGGGTGTTGAAATCCCGGGCGAGCAGGCCCATTTCGTCGGAGGAAACCACAGGAATGCGCATGTTGTATTTCCCGGCCGCCAGCCGGTGAGTGGCCGTGGCAAGTTCCCTGATTCTTTTAACCATCTGTTGTGCGATTGGAACGGACACCATGGCGGCCAGGACGGCCATTACCAGGGCAATGATCGCAAAGGCTTGCCTTTGCTCTTCGAAGAAGCGTTCCTGGTGGGGATCGGC
This sequence comes from Deltaproteobacteria bacterium, assembly GCA_016219515.1. Lineage (GTDB taxonomy): Bacteria > Desulfobacterota > Deferrimicrobia > Deferrimicrobiales > Deferrimicrobiaceae > JAENIX01. The sequence goes on along the minus strand of JACRMU010000052.1, from coordinate 9,167 downwards.
GAGGATTTTCGGAGGGAGCATCCCTATGTAGCCCACCGTATCACTCCCGTGCCTCAAGGGCTTCAATTCCACGTTCCGTGGGAATTCCGATATTCCCATGATCCGGGTTTTCCCTCCATCCAGCAGCACCACCCTGCTTCCGAATGGATCACGCAGTGCCACCCCGATGCCGAATTGTGGGGCAATCCCCGGCGGGCCAGGCGGGTGGGGTGGTGGCAGAGGCGGATGGGGTCCCTTGAAACGGTCCGGGAGGGAATCCCGCAATAATTGGTTCCAGCGTCCGGGATCGTCCTGAAGAAATCGCCAGGAACCTTCCCGGGAATACGATTCTTCGAGTTTCGTCGCCAGCGTATTAAGACGTTCCAGGTCTATTTTATTGACGAAGTTGAAAAAGCCGCGATCGAAACTCCACCGCATTATGAAAAACATGCAGACCACGACGCCGCCGACGGTCGCCATCATGGCGAGGAACAGCTTGTACTGGATTCGGATGTTCATCCTCGTTCCCGGCCGCGGGATGTTGGCATGACGATTTCAAGTTAGCACCGGATCGACGGGGAATTCCAGATCTCTTCCGGGTTAGTTCCACATTTCCACATTTTCTCCATATTTCCTCCTCATTTCCTGCACATTCCGTTGCTATTCCTGTCCTTGACGATGCAGATCGGCTCCGAGCCGGAAAGGAGAACGAGATGGAAAAGAGGGTGTGCGCAACGCCAAAAAGGAGGATGGCGCTCCTGGCGCTCCTGGTCATGGTTCCGACCATCGCGTGGGCGACCGAAGATTTTCGGGGCGGCGGATTCCGTCAAGGGCCGCCGCAGGAAGCGGTCGACGCATGCGCGGGAAAGAAAGAAGGAGAAGCGGTCAGTTTCAAAACGCCCTTCGGAGACAACGTATCCGGAGTCTGCCGGGAAGCCCGGGGCAAGTTGATCGCCGTGCCGGAAGGTGGGCTTCCCGGTCCTCCCCCGGGGCGCGTAGGAAAGGGTCCCCGGGGGAACATCGTTCGCGTGATCGAGGCGCTCGATTTGACGAAGGAACAAAAGGAGCAGGTCCGGCGCATTCTCGATGCCGAACGGGGAAAGACCGCATCTCTGGAGCGACAACTTGCGGAAACCCGGGAGAAGCTCCGGAAGGTCATGGAGGCCGAACCTTTCGACGAGGGGGCGGTCAGGGTCCTGGCGGCCGGTCAGGAAAAAACGCACGTTGAACTGTTCCTACCCCGGGCGCTGGCTGAAAGACGAATCCTCGATCTGTTGACTCCCGAGCAGCGGAAGGTAGCTCAAATACTCCGCAGAATTTCTCCCGATATGCCGCCGCCTTTTCAGCGCGAATGCGGGCCGCCGGCGCCATGAATACGCATTATTGGATATACCGTCCCGAACTAAATCACAGGAGGTGAGGCATGGAACAACGAAGAATATTTTCGGTCACTGTTGCCGTTTTGTTGATGGTGCTTCTGGCTGGTTGCGGCTCCGATAATAATACTCCGAGCGCACCCCAGAACCTAACCGCGACGGCCGGGGCTTCAATGGTAACTCTGGATTGGGACGCTGTGACGGACGCGACGTCATATAACGTGTATCGGGGTTTGTCCACGGGCGATCTGTCTTCGAAGGCCTTGTTGGCTTCCGCGCTGACCGCGACGGCATACGCGGATACGAACGTCACCTCCGGAACAACCTATTTCTACCAAGTGACCGCCGAGAGTTCCGATGGCGAATCAAACGGATCGGCCGAGGTTTCGGCGACCCCGCAATAGGGTAATTTTCTCAATAGGGAGGCAAGGACATTGAAAACCGGTTCTGAATACAGTAGCCGCATTAAGGAAACACTGGGCATCGACCATCCGGTGTCTGCCCGTAAGAGAGCGATCGTATTGGTTGTCGCAGCCCTTATTGCGACGGCGCTGATCGCAGGTGTGGCTATTCATCTCTACTCGAGGAAAAACGCGTCGATCCAATATAAAACAGCGGAAGTGCAACGGGGAAATCTCACCGTCGTCGTCACGGCGACCGGCAATCTGAAGCCCGTCAACCAGGTTGATGTGGGGACCGAGTTGTCTGGAACCGTCAGCGCCGTACTGGTGGACTACAACGACCGGGTAAAAGCGGGCCAGGTGTTGGCAAGGATGGACACGGAAAAACTCGAATCCCAGGCATTGAAGTCCGGCGCTGCACTTGAATCTGCAAAGGCGAAGCTTCTTCAGGCGCAGGTGACGTTTCTCGAGCGCCGGAACGAGTACCAGCGCCTGCTTTATGCCGGCAATCTGAGCGACGGGAAAGCGGTGTCCCAGCGCGATCTTGTCGCGGCGGAAGCCGCGCTGAGACGGGCCGAGGCGGATGAGACCTCCGCCAAGGCGCAAGTAGCGGAAGCCGAGGCGACCCTTGCGGGGGACAAGACCAACCTGTCCAAGGCGATCATCCGCTCCCCCATCGACGGGATCGTCCTTGACAGGAAAATCGAGCCCGGTCAAACCGTGGCGGCGTCCCTGTCTGCTCCCGTGCTCTTCACCATTGCCGAAAACCTGTCAAAGATGGAACTTCACGTGGATGTGGATGAAGCGGACGTGGGCCGGGTGAAAAAGAACCTGATGGCATCTTTTGCCGTGGATGCCTATCCGGACCGAAGGTTTCCGGCGAAGATCACCGAGGTCCACCAGGTTTCGCAGAAGGTCAACGGGGTCGTCACGTATGAATCCGTGCTCTCCGTTAGCAACGCGGACCTGTCGTTGCGGCCGGGAATGACCGCCACAGCGGACATCACTGTGAACAAGGTGGAGGGGGCGCTCCTCGTCCCGAATGCCGCGCTTCGCTTCATCCCGCCCGAATCGGAGGAAAAACCTTCGGGAGACGACGGCGGCCTGTTGGGCAAGCTCATTCCGCACCCGCCGAAAAATTCCTCGACAGCCGGGTCCCGGGTACAACCGGCCTCCGGAAAATCGCAGCGTGTCTGGGTACTGCGGGATGGAACCCCCAAACCTCTCTCCGTCACGGTCGGCGTCACCGACGGCAAAATGACCGAAGTGATTTCCGGTGACGTGCGGCCCGGTCTGACGCTGATCGTGGATTTCGAGAGGATCGCGAAATGAGGGCCGGCGTCGCGGGATCGACAGCAGCGCCCGCAGTCCTTCCCCTGATTGAGCTGCGGGGCGTCGGAAAAGTCTACGGGCAGGGACAGGCGGCCGTGCATGCGTTGAAAAGCGTCGATCTGACGATAGAGAAAGGGGATTTCATCGCCGTCATGGGACCGAGCGGCTCTGGGAAATCCACCTGCATGAACATCCTGGGATGCCTCGATGTTCCCTCGGGGGGTTCGTATCTTTTCCAGGGGGTCGAAGTGAACATGTTGGCTCTTAACCAGCGCGCGCTCCTTCGGCGCTTCTATCTCGGGTTTGTGTTCCAGGGTTTCAATCTGTTGAACCGGACCTCGGCCCTGGAAAACGTAGAGCTTCCCCTGGTCTATCGCGGAGCGCCTGCTGCCGAACGGCGGGCGCGCGCGCGAAAAACGCTGGAGGATGTAGGTCTCAAGGGTTGGGAAGATCACACGCCGGGAGAACTTTCCGGAGGGCAGCAACAGCGCGTCGCCATCGCCCGCGCCCTCGTCACGGACCCCGTCGTGTTGCTGGCGGACGAGCCCACGGGCAACCTGGACACGGCCTGCGGCCGGGAAATCATGGAGCTGCTTTACGCCTTGAACAGCTCCCTGGGAATAACCATCGTGATGGTCACCCACGAGCTGGACATGGCTGCCTATTCCCGCAGGACCGTTCGCTTCAGGGACGGTCGGGTGGAAACGGACGAGCGAAACTGGAAGGGGGCCGTTTGATGCTGTGGAACACGCTCCTGCTTGCCCTGCGGGAAATTCGCCGCAATGTCATGCGGTCCTTCCTGACCATGTTGGGGATCGTCATCGGCGTCGCCGCGGTCATCACAATGGTAACCCTGGGTGGCGGGGCCACCGCGAAGGTGACGGAGCAAATATCCAACATGGGAAGCAACCTGTTGATGATCATGCCCGGCCAGATGCGCGGACCGGGGGGGAACTCGACGACGTCGCAGTCATTCAAGGTCGACGATGCGCAGGCCATCGCCCGGGAAATCGGCTCCGTCGCTGCCGTTGCGCCGGTATCGAACACGAACCTGAGCGCGATTTACGGCAGTAAAAACCGGTCCACCGCCGTCTCCGGCACGGATGGAGAGTACCTCAAGGTAAGAAACTGGCCCGTTGAAGCCGGTAGGCAATTCAACGAAATCGAGGTTCGCTCCGGCAAGGCGGTTTGTATCTTGGGAAAGACCGTGCAGACGGAACTCTTCGGAGGCCAAGATCCGATAGGAGCTACGATTCGGCTGGATAAGCTTTCGGTCCAAGTCGTCGGTGTCCTGAAATCGAAAGGGCAGGCCGTCATGGGGTCGGACCAGGACGACACCGTGCTAGTCCCGCTCCGCACCTTCCAGCGAAGGATTGCCGGAAACCAGGATGTAGGTCTCATACAGGTCTCGGCCCGGGAGGACAAATCAACCGAGAGGGCGAAGAAAGAGATCGAGTCGCTGATGAGGGAACGCCGCAAAATCTCGCGAACCAAGGAGAACGATTTTACGGTGATGGACATGCAGGAATTGGCCTCGACCCTCTCCGGGACGACCCGGGTGCTCACGGCCCTGCTCGGGGCGGTGGCGACCGTCAGTCTCTTGGTAGGGGGAATCGGGATCATGAACATCATGCTGGTGTCGGTTACCTAACTTACGCGGGAAATCGGCATCCGGTTGGCCATCGGGGCGCTGGAGAGCGAGGTGCTCCTGCAATTCCTGGTGGAGGCGGTCACCCTGTCTTCCCTGGGCGGCTTGATCGGCATCTTCCTGGCGCTTGCGGGTTCCTTTGGCCTCGCTCGGGTCCTGCAGGTGCCCTTCATCTTCAACCCGGGCATAGTCGTCATCGCCTTCTTTTTTTCCGCTGCGGTGGGGGTGATCTTCGGCTACTTTCCCGCAAGGCAGGCCGCGCACCTCAATCCGATAGATGCGCTGAGGCACGAGTAGATGATGCGCCGAAGGAAGAAGCTTGGACGTTCCCGAAGCGGATCCTTTCTCCAGCCTGGGATTGCGATCGTGTTTTTGGCGCTTGCGATAGCAGGGTGCGCCACCGTGGGGCCGGTTTACACCCCGCCGGAAGTCCAGGTACCCAGCCGCTGGAACGGTGAATTACGGAAGGGGGTGACGGAAGAGCCAGCGGATCCGGCGGTCCTGGCTCGATGGTGGACGACTTTCGACGATCCGGCGCTGGACCGGCTTATGGAACAGGCGGTCGACGGGAGCCTGACGCTGAAAGAGGCGCATGCGCGGGTAAAGGAGGCGCGCGCACGCCGCAGAATCGGCAAAGCAGGATTATACCCAACCGTCGAAGTTTCGGGTTCTATAACTAGGCAGAAGGGCAGCCGGGATACCGGCGGCGGACTTATAACGGACCTCTATAACGCCGGCTTCGACGCGAATTGGGAACTGGACTTCTTCGGCAGGGTCCGGCGCTCCGTGGAGGCGGCCGATGCCGATCTTCAGGCCAGGGAAGAAAGCTTGCGCGATGCAATGGTGAGCCTGCTCGCGGAGGTCGCATCCGAATACATACAGATGCGAACATACCAGGAGCGTTTGGCTACGGCGCAGAAGAATCTTAAAGCACTTGAGGAAACGTACGAATTGGTCCGTTTTCGTTCCGAGGCGGGATTGGTGGATGAACTCGACCTGCAACAGGCTTCCTATAATATGGAAAGCTCCCGTTCCCAGATCCCGGCACTGCGTTCCGGCGTTGACTCTACCCTGAACAGTCTTGCCATCCTCCTGGGTAGGAATCCAGGGTCCGTTCACGACGTACCCCGAGATCGTGGCCCTATCCCTGTCGCCCCCCCTTCGATCGCAGTCGGGGTGCCTGCGGATGCCTTGCGGCAAAGGCCGGACGTTCGCCGCGCGGAGCGTGATCTCGCCGCCCAGGCGGCGCGGGTAGGGGTGGCCACAGCCGACTTTTACCCCAAGTTCTCGCTGCTTGGATCGATTGGCCTCGAATCCCTGTCCGGCGGGTCCCTTTTCTCCTCGGGCGCCAGGACCTATAGCGTCGGTCCCACCGTGTCCTGGCCGATCTTCGATGCGGGCGCCATCCGCGGCAACATCGAGGTCCAGTCCGCCCTCCAGGAACAGGCCCTGATCGCTTATCAGTCCGCCGTTCTCGGCGCCCTTAAGGACGTTCAGAACGCCCTGGTCGCCTATTCCGAGGAGCGGCATCGCAGGGACGCCCTCCTGCAATCCGCCAAAGCCGCCGAACAGGCGCTTTCGCTGGCGCAGGATAAATACAAGGCCGGATTGGTCGGTTTCCTCACGGTCCTGGACGCCCAGCGTTCGCTATTTTCCATCCAGGACCAGTTGGCCGCAAGCGAAGGGACGGTAACAACCAATGTGGTGAGATTGTACAAAGCTCTTGGGGGCGGATGGACACCCCTGGCATCGGAATCCGGCTCACCGACGAAAACCGGCCGATGAACAGGGAGCGTACTATGAAAAAGACGTTCGTATGGCTGGCGGCGCTGTGTTTCCTCGCAGCCGCCGCGCAAGCGGCGGATCTTCCGCAGGCGGCGTCCCCTCTCCCGGCGTCCGCCCCTCCGGCAGGGACCAATGGGGCACCGGCCGTTCCCCCCTCCGGTGACAACCAGACGGGGATCCCAATCAAGGAAGAGCCCGTCGCTCCCCCGCCGGTTCCCGCGCCGCCGGCCCCGCCCCCTCCCGCGCCGGCGCCGCAGCCCGCGGAAGCGAAACGACCGCCCGTGTTCATCTCGATGGACTTCACCGACGTCGACCTGCCGGTCCTGATCAAGTTCATCAGCGAGCAGACCCGGAAGAACTTCATCTTCGACGAGCGGGTGCAGGGAAAGATCACGATCATCTCCCCCCGGAAGATCAGCGTCGAGGACGCCTACAACGTCTTCCTTTCGGTCCTCCAGGTGAAGGGTCCAAGGACGGCCTGCTCACCGCGTTCCCCGCGTCGAACATGCTGATCCTCATCGATTCGCGCTCCAACATCGACCGGATCCTGAAGATCCTCGCCGAGCTCGACATCGAGGGCACGTCCGGAACGCTCCGGATCTTTCCCCTGAAGCACGCCTCCGTCGTCGAGATCGCGAAAACGCTGGATTCGCTCTATCTTGGAACGGCGACGGCCGGAGCGGCCCCCGCCGCGGGGAGCAGGGTCGGCCGCCGGGGGAAAGGCCGCGGCTCCGCGCTCCGGTTCATTCCGGACGCCCGCACCAACAGCCTGATCGTGCTGGCAGGGCCCGACCTTCTGTCCGATATCGAAGACCTGCTGAAAAAACTCGACATCCCTTCGCCGGAGAACACCGGCAAGATCAACGTCTATTACCTGGAAAATTCCGACGCCGAGGAGGTCGCCAAGGTGCTCGCCAGCCTGTCGGGAAGGACGGTGACTCCCACAACACCGGCCGCCACCGGAGCCGCCGCCACGGCCAAGGGGGTCATTTCTGCGGAACTGGAGGGAGGTGTCCGGATTACGGCGGACAAGGCCACCAACTCCCTGATCATCATCGCATCCGTCAACGATTACCTGACGCTGGTGGACGTCATCAAGAAGCTCGACATCCGGCGCCGGCAGGTCTACGTCGAAGCGCTGATCATGGAGGTCACCCTCGACAAGGCAAAGGACGTTGGTGTCGAGTGGCGCGCCGCTCAGAAGACCGAGAACGGCGGCGCGGCCATCAGCGGTACGAATTTCGATTTCACGGGGAACATCAACGACCTGTATTCGGCGATCTCCGCGGGCAACCCGCTGGTCTTCAGCGGTACGGGGCTGATCGCGGGAGGATACATGGGCAAGGTCAAGCTCTCCGACGGGACGGAGATCCCCGCCGTCACCGCCATCCTGCGCGCAGCAGAGACCCGGGACAACATCAATATCCTCTCCTCTCCCCACCTCCTCACCTTGGACAACAAGGAGGCGGAAATCGTCATCGGCGAAAACATCCCCTTTATCACGAGCCAGACGCGCGACAACACAAACCTGTCCAACACCATCAACACCATCGAGCGCAAGGACGTGGGCATCACCTTGAGACTCACGCCGCACATCCACGAAAGCGAGTTTGTGAACCTGGAAATATTCCAGGAGTCTTCCGCCATCAAGGAGAACACGCTCCTGAACGCCAGCAAGGTCGGCCTCACGACGACGAAACGGTCTGCCAAGACCAGTGTTCTGGTGCGGAACGGAGACACCGTAGTGCTGGGCGGAATGATGAAGGAATCCTTCACTACCTCCGAAAGCCAGGTGCCGCTCCTGGGGGACATCCCGCTCTTGGGGAACCTCTTCAAGTTCAAGTCGGTCTCCCGCAACAAGACGAACCTTTTGATCTTCCTGACCCCATACGTTATCAAGGAACCGAAGGACCTGGCGAAGGTGAGCGAGAAGCAGCAGAAAAAAATGGACTCCTTCGTAAAACAGAAGGGGGAAATCACGGATCCGCCGATCCCCGACCTGCCGAAGAAGTGACCCCTTGAGCAAGTGATCGTCGGGTTGATAGCGGAATCTTACTGAATTCCCCCCCCCTCGCATTTCCCCCCGTTCGGGGGGTGACCGCCCCTTTCGCGTTTTCTATGATTCCCGGGAACGATACTTCCAGGGAACCAGGGAGGGCGACATGCAGGCGTTGGCAAAACCCAAGGAAATCACGGTAACTCCCAGCGAAAGCTACAGCATCACGATACGCGTGGAGATCCAGAACAAGCCGGGAATGCTGGGAAAGGTGACGACGGCGATCGGGGCCGCGGGCGGGGACATCGGCGCGGTGGACTTGAGCGGGCACGGGAAGGGTACGGTGGTCCGTGACATCACGGTGCGCGCCCGCGGGATCGATCATGCGCAGGAGATCATCACCGCGGTGCGCCAGGTCCAGGGGGTGAAGATCGTCAACGTGTCGGACCGGACGTTTCTGAAGCACCTGGGCGGGAAGATCGAGATCAGCAACAAGATCCCGGTGAAAACGCGGAACGACCTGTCGATGGCGTACACCCCCGGGGTGGCTCGGGTGTGCATGGCGATCGCGAAGGACGTGAAGAAGTCGTACACGCTGACGATCCGCCGGAACACGGTGGCGGTGGTCTCCGACGGCACGGCGGTGTTGG
>JACRMU010000086.1 GCA_016219515.1 Deltaproteobacteria bacterium | reverse complement strand
GTCGTTCCTCGTCCGCGAGGCCGGGCAGGCCCCGCGACGCGGAGCCCGGGTGCACCGGTTCGCGCCCGCGGTCGCCGCGGTCGCCGTCCTCGGCGTCGCGGGGGCGACCCTCGTGCCGGGCACGCCGCTCGGCCGCCGGATCGGCGCCGCGATCTCCCGAAGGCTTTCCCGCGCGGGGTATTTCGTCGTCCTCACCTACCGCGCCGCCCGCTCCGAAGCGAAGTCCCTCGCCGGGGAGATCGGCGGAACGGCGCGGTCCCTCGACCTTGCGCGACCGGAAACGTTTTCCCGCCTGGCCCGCCTGCTGGAGGAGGAGTGCGGCCGCCTCGATCTTCTCGTCAACAACGCGGCGGTCTTCCCGCGCACCCCGGTGGAATCCCTCTCCCCGCGGGAGTGGGATTCCGTCTTCGCGGTGAACCTGCGCGGTCCGTTTCTTCTCACCCGGCGGCTTCTCCCCCTGCTTCGCCGGACCCCCGGCGGCGCGGTCCTCTTCGTGGGGGACGCGGGGGCGAAGCGGATTTGGCCCTCCTACCTGCCGTACTGCCTCTCGAAGCTGGCCCTCGAAGGGCAGGCGCAAGCATGGAAAAGGATTCTTTCTCCGCAGGTCCGCGTCGGGATCGTGCGGCCGGGCTTGGCCCTGATCCCGCCGGGGTTCCCCGAAAAAACGTGGGAGCGGCTTCGCTCCCGCGGAGGGTCGGGGGGGCCGGATTCCCCGGAAAAGGTCGCGGAGGCCGTATTGCGGTTCGCGCGACGCGGCGGATATAATGATTTCTCCCATTCGCCCTGATCCGTGGAGGAGGACCGCATGCCGAAGTGGAGATGCATCGTGTGCAGCTACATCTACGATCCCGCGGAGGGCGACCCCGACAGCGGCGTCGAGCCGGGGACGCCGTTCGAGAGCATCCCGGACGACTGGGTCTGCCCGCTTTGCAGCGCCGGGAAGGACGAATTCGAGATGGTGAAGGAATAGCCGCCATGCCGACGACGCTTGCGCCGGGGGTCCACGGGGTCGGGGTGAAGGACCCGGGCCTGAAAATTTTCGACATCGTCATCCCCACGGAATACGGGACCACCTACAACGCCTACCTTGTCCAGGGGAGCGAAAAGACCGCGCTGATCGACTGCGTCAAGCGCCCGTTCGCGGAGGAGCTGTTCCGCAACGTCGCCGCGTTCCTCCCGGTGGAAAAACTGGATTACGTCGTCGTCAATCATTCGGAGCCGGACCACGCCGGGGCCCTGGTGGACCTTTTGGAGCGCAACCCCGGGGTGACGGTCCTGCTTTCCCGGTCGGCCAAGACGTTCGTCGACAACCTGGTCAACGCGGGGTTCCATTCCCGGATCGTGAACGACAACGACGTGCTTCCCCTCGGCGGGAAAACGCTCCGGTTCATCAACGCGCCGTTCCTGCACTGGCCGGACACCATCCTCACCTACCTCGTCGAAGACGGGATCCTGTTTCCGTGCGATTTCCTGGGGGCCCATTTCTCCAGCCCGGAGTATTACAACGACGAGCTTGCGGAACCGGCGAAGGCGAGACAGGCGTTCGAGTTCTACTACAGCACCATCATGCGTCCCTACAAGGAGCATGTCCTCAAGGCGTGCGGGCGGCTGAAGGACCTGCCCATTTCGACGATCGCCCCGTCCCACGGCCCGATCCTGCGGAAGGACCCCCGGTCGTACATCGCCTGGTACGAGGAGCGGGCCTCCATCCTCTCCCGGGTCTCGGAAACGAAAGTCGCGATCCTCTACGCGTCCGCTTACGGGAATACCGCCGCGATGGCCCGCAAGGTGGCCGAGGGGGTCGGGGCGGGCGGGCTCGTGCCGGTCCTGATGAACGCGGTGGAAGTTCCGATGGAGAAGATCATCGACGAATTCGAGACCGCGGCGGGGTTTCTGTTCGGCACCCCCACGCTGAACGGCAACGTGCCGCAGCCGATCCTCCAGCTGATCGCCAACCTGGTCGTGCTGAACGTCAAGGGGAAGCCCGCTTCTGTGTTCGGCTCTTACGGCTGGAGCGGGGAGGCGATCAAGACGGTGCAGGACATCCTGGCATCCATGCGCCTGAAGGTGTCCCTGGAGCCCGTGCGGGTCCGGATGGCCCCTTCCGAGGCCGACCTTGCCGCCTGCGTGGAATTCGGGAAGAAGTTCGCCGGGATCGTGCGGGAATCTTAGTGCTTCATTTCATAAATACGGTAGCATTCGAGCGCCGCTGCATCCGCTCCAGTTTCGTTGCGCTCCTTCACCATACTCAACGGTATGCCTCAGTCGCGCGCCTTGCTGGCGCGGCGCATCGACGCTCTCGGTGCGTTACCCTATTTATGAAGTGAAGCACTTAGCGCTTCATTTCATTTTTTTTCCGGTTTCACGCCTTCCTTGCGGAGCTCCCGTTCCGCGTCCTTCTTGATCTGCTTCTGCTTGTCGACGGCCTCCCCGCGGATCTCCGCCTTGCACAGGTCGCAGATCGCGCCGGTCATCTCCTTTTCCTTCCCGCAGACCATGCAACGCCCCTTCTCCGTCGCCATCGCCGCCTCCTGGCAGTTAACCTGATGCCTTCCTGTTACCGACTGAGCTGCAGCCGCTCAGCAAGAAAGGTGCGAGTCGTCAGCTTCAGCCGGTAGATGATTATCGTCTCGGGACGGCGGAAACGGAAAGGGTTTTAGAACATCCTAAGTACGACCGGAAAAATCCTTTCCGGGGGAAGCACGAAGCTTTGGGAGACCCGGATGCCCCAACCGAAAGACCGGATTCCGGAAAAGAAGCGCCGCGGCCTTGTCCTGGTGCTGACGGGGGACGGCAAGGGGAAGACCACCTCGTGTCTCGGGATGGCGGTGCGCGCGGTCGGCTACGGCATGAAGGTCGTCATGATCCAGTTCATCAAGGGTTCGCTGCATTACGGCGAGCTCGACGGGGCGAAGCGCCTGGCTCCCGAGTTCGAGCTGATCCCGATGGGGAAGGGGTTCGTCGGCATCATGGGCGATGCGCTGCCGTTCTACGTGCACGCGGACGCCGCCCGGGAAGCGCTCGCGGCCGCCCGGGAGAGGATGCTCTCCGGAAAATACGACATCGTGATCCTGGACGAGGTGAACGTCGCCGTGCGCCTGAGACTGCTCGATCTGGAGGACGTCCTCTCGCTGGTCCGGGAGAAGCCGGAAAACGTCCACCTGATCCTTTCCGGGAGGGGCGCCCACGAGGAGGTCCTTCGGCTTGCCCACCTGGTGACCGAGATGCGGAGCGTCAAGCATCCCTTCGAGATCGGTATCGAGGCCGAAAAAGGGATAGACTATTAGGCGCTGACCTTGACCTACTTGAACCGCTCCGGCAGCGGCTGGCCGTAGAGCAGCCCGAAGTAATCCTCCGTGTTCCGGATGTAGAGCTTGTTGCCGCCGGCCATGTTTTCCCCGGCCAGCTGCCCCTGCTTCATGGCGCTGCGCCAGCCGAAGTTGATGCGGCTTTCCCTTCGGTTGATGTCGAACACTTCCGCGCAATCGCCCGCCGCGTAGATGTTGGAGACGCCGGTCCGAAGGTATTCGTCGACGAGCGCCCCGGTGCCCACCTTCACCCCGCTTCCCTCCAGGAATCCGACCGCGGGGAGCCGCTCCGTGGCGACCACGATCATCTGGCAGCGGATCGTCTCGCCGCCCGTCGTCAGGACGTTGTACGTCCCTCCGTCCAGGTCGAGGGCGTCGGCGATATCGGTCCCTTCCTTGATCCGCACGCCGTTCTTCCGTAGTTTCTCCGTGATCTTCGCCTCGATCTCTCCGGAGATGGGGTTCCCGAAACGGGGGAGCCCCGGGTTCACCCAGGTCACCTGCTGGCCCAGTGTGCGCAGCGCCCGGGCGGCCTCGATTCCGAGGTAGCCGGGGCCGTAGACCAGCGACGCGTCGGAGCGCATCGCGCGGGCCCGGATCCGGAGCGCGTCCCCCAGGGAGTTCAGCAGGAGGAAGGACCCCGGGCACCCCATCAGCGCAAGGGGGACGATCGGCTTTCCTCCCGTGGCGACGAGGAGGAAATTGTACGTTTCCTCCGTCCCGTCGGAGAAGGTCACCCGGTTCCTGGCGGCGTCGACCCGCCGCGCCCGCTTGCCCTGCCGGACCTCGATCCTCTCCGCGGCCAGCGCGTTCCCCTGGGGGTCGGCAACGGCGCCGGCCTCCTTCTCTCCGGAAACGACGTCGGGAAGGTGGGGCCGAAGATAGGGGGGTGCGGACTCCTCGGTGGTCACGACGACTTCCGCATCCTGCTCCATTTGCCGGGCCGCCCGGGCTGCGGCGATTCCCGCAGGACCGCTTCCGAGGATCAGGTAGCGCATGAAAATCCTCCACGGGATGAATTTTTTTGCCCCGATCTACATCTTACCGACAGGAGGTAGGATATGAAAATCGAGATCCTGGTTTCGGACGATAAAAAAACCTTTTCCATCTCGGTGGATGGCGGTCCGCCGGCGCCCATGGACAACTTCCTTCTCCTTACGAAGGAAAAGGAAAATACCCGCAATGTCGTGTTCGGGAGCGCCGAGAACGTCGGCCGGCTGTTGTACGGCTTCTACGTCAACTGCTGGCGTTTCGACGAGAGAGGGATGCGGGATGTTCTGGAGCTGGTCGCGGACGACATCCTCGACGTCCGGGAGAAGCGCGAGCAGACCTCGCAGGAGACGATCCGCAGGGTGATGTAGGCGCCGGCCGGCCGAGGGACGCTACGCCAACGGCCCCTGGTGGCGGACGTCCTTCCCCTTGACCATGAAGATCACGTCCTCGCAGATGTTGGTCGCATGGTCCGCGATCCGTTCCACGTGCCGGGAGACAAGGATCAGGTCCAGCGCCCGCGGGATCGTGGTCGGGTCGGCCATCATGTAGGTCAACAGCTCCCGGAACACCTGGTCCTTCAGCTGGTCCACCAGGTCGTCTTTCTTGATGGTGTTGTAGGCGAGCTCGTCGTTCCCGTTCACGAAGGCGTCCAGGGCGTCCCGGAGCATCTCCTTGGCGATCTCCGCCATCCGGGGGATGTCGATCAGCGGTTTCACCGGGGGAACGGTGAGGAGGGACTCCGCCCGCTCGGTGATGTTGATCGCCTGGTCGCCGATCCGCTCCATGTCGGTGTTGATCTTCATGGCGGCCGCGATGAACCGCAGGTCCGCGGCGGTGGGCTGCCGCAGGGCGATCATCTCCAGGCAGATCTCGTCGATGTCGATGTGCAGCTGGTTCACCTGGGCTTCCATCGCCGTGACCTCGGGGAGCATCTCGATCTTCCGCTCCACCAGCGCTTGGATCGCCCGGTGGGTCATCTGCTCGACCAGCCCGCCCATCCGGAGGACCGTTTCCCGGAGGTTCCCCAGCTCTTCCCGGTAATGTTTCTTCATATCGGCTCCTCGTCTTTCTCGGGCTTAGCCCGCATTTATCACCATGCTTCTACTGCGGCGGCGGATACGGGCATGTCTACTGCGTTGCGCTCGGTCGGGCTCCTCGACGTAGTTCACACTACGCCTGCGGTGCCCTCGGTCGCGACGCCTTGTATCCATACCCGTCTCCACCGCCTCGCTACGAACCATGGTAATAAATGCGGGCTTGCTGCGGACCGTCAGAGGAACGTTGCCGGAGCCGTCAGCTTCAGCCCGAGTTCTTATTGTTATCCGAACCTTCCCGTGATGTATTCCTCGGTCCGCTTGTCGGCGGGGTTCGTGAAGATCTTCGCCGCCCTGTCCATCTCGACCAGGTCGCCCAGGAGGAAGAAGGCGACGAAGTCCGAGATCCGCCCGGCCTGTTGCATGTTGTGGGTGACGACCACGATCGTATACTTGTCGCTCAAGTCCTCGATCAGCTCCTCGATCTTTGCGGTGGACACCGGGTCGAGCGCGGAGCAGGGCTCGTCCATCAGCAGGACCTCCGGCTCCACGGCCAGGGCCCGCGCGATGCAGAGCCGCTGCTGCTGCCCGCCGGAGAGGCTCGTTCCCGGGCGGTCCAGGTGGTCCTTCAATTCGTCCCAGAGCGCCGCCATCCGCAGCGATTTCTCCACCACCTCCGCCATCTCGGAGCGCGACCGCTTCTTCCCGTTGAACTTCAGCCCCACGGCCACGTTCTCGAACGCGGACATCCGGGGGAAAGGGTTGGGCTGCTGGAAGACCATCCCGACTTTTCGGCGCAGGAGCACCGGATCGATCTTCTCGGAGTAGATGTTCCGGCCGTCGAAGAGGACGTCCCCCGACACCCGGAAGCCGGGGGTGAGGTCGTGCATCCGGTTCAGGCAGCGGATGAAGGTGCTCTTCCCGCACCCGGAGGGCCCCATCACCGAGGTGACCGAGTTCCTGCGGATGTCCATGGCGATGTTTTTCAGCACCTGGTGCTCGCCGAACCATGCGCTGAGATCCTTGACCTTCAGGGCGTTTTCCATCGGTCCTCTCCCTCTCCTACTTCTTCACCCTCGTGAAATACCGCGCCCCCGCGCTGATGAGCAGGACCATTCCGATCAGGACGACCGCGCCGGCCCACGCCTTGTCGTGCCAGTCGTCGTACGGAGAGATCGCGTAGTTGAACACCTGGAGCGGAATCGCGGCGATCGGCTGGTCCAGCCCCGACTGCCAGAACTGGTTCCCCAGCGCCGTGAACAGAAGGGGGGCGGTCTCCCCGACGATCCGCGCCATCGCCAGCAGGATGCCGGTGACGATCCCGGCCGTGGCGGTCCGGACCGTGATGAAGAGCGTCGTCTTCCAGCGCTCGATCCCCAGCGCCAGCGCCGCTTCCCGCACCGACTGCGGGACCGTCCGGAGCATCTCCTCCGTCGTACGGACCACGACGGGGATGAAGATCATGGCCAGCGCGGCGGCGCCCGCCCATGCGGAGAACCGCTTCATGGGGAGCACCCAAAAAACATATCCGAAGATCCCCATGATGATCGACGGAACTCCCGCCAGCATGTCCACGGCGAACCGCACGATGGAGGCGAATTTCCCCCGGCCGTACTCGGCGAGGTAGATCCCGCTCATGACCGCAAGGGGAATCCCCCCGGCCATGGCGAGCCCCGCGATCGTCAGCGTCCCCAGGATGCCGTTGGCGATCCCTCCTCCCGGCTCTCCCACGGGATGGGGGAGATCGGTTAACAGCGTCCACTTGAGCTACCTGGCGCCCTTCCAGAGGAGTTCGATGAAGATCAGGAACAGGGGGAGGACCACGAGC
>JACRMU010000085.1:1799-30461 GCA_016219515.1 Deltaproteobacteria bacterium | reverse complement strand
GATCGCGCCGGTGCCGGAAGCAAGAGCCAGAGCTGCGACTCCCCCTTCGAGCGCGGCCATCCTCTTTTCCAGGACGTCGGTGGTGGGATTCATGATCCGGGTGTAGATGTTCCCGAACTCCTGGAGGCCGAAAAGCCTCGCCGCGTGCGCCGTATCGTGGAAAACATAGGAGGTCGTCTGGTAGATCGGCACCGCTCTCGCCGTCGTCGCGGGATCCGGTTTCTGCCCTCCGTGGAGGGCAACCGTCTCCGGCCTGTACGTCTTCGACATGTTCAACTCCTTTCTTTTCCTCGGATATTGCCTTCTTGCCGAAGCAAATGACGATAGATTTTATGGATATTATAGTCTATACGGGCCGCTGTCAATGGTTTTCAAGCGCACCGTCGCCGGCATCCAATCAGGATTCCATATCGATGCATATGGATAGATTGTTCTTGACAGGGGATTCGGCCGTCCCTATACTCCGTGTATACAGTATGCAGAAGGGAGCCCCCCCTTCCTTTTGCATCATCTCCTTCCTAATCCCTTCGCCTGAAGGTTTCGCCCCCGGGATCCCCCCCGGGCGGCGAAGCCCGTGCCGGATCCCTCTTCGGCCCTTGAGCGTACTCGCACAGGACCGTCCCAAAAAAACGGGGCCGGTTCGATCGGCCCCGCCCCGTTCGTTTTATTAATTTGCGTCAGGCGCGTTCGAAAAGCCCCGCGGCGCCCATTCCGCCGCCGATGCACATCGTGACCACGCCCAGCGACGCGTTGCGGCGCTTCATCTCGTGCAGCAGGGAGGCGGTGAGCTTCGCTCCCGTGCACCCCAGCGGGTGGCCGAGTGCGATCGCGCCGCCGTTGACGTTGACCTTGTCCGGGTCCACGGACAGCTCGCGGATGACGGGAAGCGCCTGGGCGGCGAACGCCTCGTTCAGCTCGAAAAGATCGACCCGGGTCTGCTTGATCCGGAGTTTTTTCAGGAGTTTGGGGACCGCCTTCACCGGGCCGATTCCCATGAGATCCGGAGCGACGCCCGCGGCGGCGAACCCGAGGAAACGCGCCAGCGGCTCCGCGCCCAGGGCCTTCATCGCCTTCTCCGAGACGACGACGGCCGCGGCGGCCCCGTCGCTCATCTGGGAGGAGTTCCCCGCCGTCACCGTCCCCTTGGGGTCGAAGGCGGGCTTGAGCTTGGCGAGCGCCTCGAGCGTCGTGTCGGCGCGGGGCCCCTCGTCCACCTCGTAGACGATTTCGCGCGCAACCGGTTTCCCCCCGTTCTGCGCGGAAAAGAAGATCGTCTTCACGGGGACGATCTCCTCCCGGAATTTCCCGTCCCGCACGGCGGCCAGCGCCCTCATGTGGCTGCGGTACGCGAACGCGTCCTGGTCCTCCCGCGTCACCTGGTACTTGCGCACCACCTGCTCCGCGGTGAGCCCCATCGGCATGAACACCTCGGGGCGCGTCTCCATGATTTCGGGGTTGAAGGACGGCTTGTTCCCTCCCATCGGGACCATCGTCATCGACTCGGTGCCACCGGCCACGACGATGTCGGCGAACCCCGCCATGATCCGCTCCGCCGCCAGGGCGATCGACTGCAGCCCGGAGGAGCAGAACCGGTTGATGGTCATCGCCGGGACGGCGTCCGGCAAGCCCGCCTTGAGAGCGCAGATCCGGGCGACGTTCATCCCCTGCTCCCCCTCGGGCATGGCGCACCCGAAGATGACGTCGTCCACCCGTGCCGGGTCCAGGTTCGGGACGCGCTCGATCGCGCCCCGGATCGCGACGGCCCCGAGGTCGTCGGGCCGGGTGTCCTTGAGGCTCCCCTTGTATGCCCTTCCGACGGCCGTGCGGACCGCCGAGATGATGTAGACCTTCGTCATCGTCGCCCTCCTCGCTCTAATTGCGCAGCGGCTTTCCCTTCATCAACATATATTGGATGCGCGCCTGGGTCTTTTCCTCCCCGCAGAGCGACAGAAACGCCTCCCGCTCCAGGTCCAGGAGGTCCTGCTCGGACAGCTTCGTTCCGGGCGGCACGTCGCCGCCGGTCAGGATGAACGCGATCTTCCGCCCGACCTTTTCGTCGTGCTCGCTGATGTACCCGGCCGCCTTCATCGCGTAGAGCCCGTAAACGAAGGAGGAGAACTCCGAACGGCCGGGAAGCGCGATGTCGGTGCGCCGCCTCGGCATCTCGTACCCCTCGCGGTTCATGGCCAGGACGGTGTTCTTCGCCTCCTGGATGAGGAAGTCGCGCTGGATCGCGATCTTGTCCCACGGGCGCAGGAAGCCGAACTCCGCGGCCTCCTTCGCCGAAGTGGCCACCTTCCCCATCCCGATCGTCTCGAACGCCTTTCGGAGGAAGGGAAGCGGGTCGGCCGCCACCCCATCGGGAATTCCGTCGAGGTGACGGAGCACCATCTCCTTCGTCCCGCCGCCCGCCGGGAGGAGCCCCACGCCCACTTCCACGAGCCCCATGTACGTCTCCGCCGCCGCCCGGATCCGGTCGGCGCCCATGCAGATCTCCGCTCCGCCGCCGAGCGCCATCCCCGCGGGGGCCGCCACGACGGGCCTCTCGGAATAGCGCAGCCGCATGCAGGCGTTCTGGAACTCGCCGACCATCTTCTCGATGGCGCCGAAGTCCTTGTTCTGCGCCGCCATGAAGACGAGCATGATGTTCGCCCCCACGCAGAAGTTCTCCGCATGGTTGGCGATCACCAGCCCGGCGTACTCCTTCTCCGCCAGCTCCACTCCCTCGTTCATCATCGACACGATGTCGCCGTCGATCGTGTTCATCTTGGTGAGGAACTCCAGGCACAGGACGCCGTCCCCGATGTCGTAGAGCGCCGCCCCCGGGTTGCGCCGGACGATCTTGTTCCGGTCGGCCAGCGCCGGCAGGAAGATGACGTCGGGGGAGACGGGGACCGGCTTGTATCCGCCCGCCGCGAAATCGTAGAACTCCAGCGCCCCTTCGCGTCTCCGGTAGAAGGAGCCGTTCCCTCCGGCGAGCATCTTTGCGACGTTTTCGGGGATCTCTTTCCCTTCCTTCCGCATCCGTGCGACGGAATCCGCCAGGCCGATCGCGTCCCACGTCTCGAAGGGCCCCAGCGTCCAGTTGAACCCCCACTTGATCGCGTTGTCGACGTTCACCACGTCGTCGGAGATCTCGGGGATCCGCTTCGCCGAATAAAGGAGCGACTCGGAGAGCACCTTCCAGGCGTACGCGGCGGCCTTGTCGTCTCCGGAGATCACTTTCCGGATTCGCGCGCCGACGTCCTCCTCTCCCTTGGCGGCGTCGAGCGACGGATAGCTGACCTTGCCCGCCGGCCGGTAGTCCATCGTCCGGTAATCGAGGACGAACTTCTTCTTCTCCTCGCCCTTCCCTTCCATCTTGAAGAAGCCGCTCTTCGCCTTCCGCCCGAGCCAGCCGCGCTTGACCATCTCGCTCACGAAGGGCGGGGGGAGGAAGAGCTCGCGCGCCGGGTCGCCGGGAAGGTTTTTGTACACGTTGTCGGAGACGTGCAGGAGCGTGTCGAGCCCCACGAGGTCGGCCGTCCCGTAGGCCGCGGACTTCGGGCGTCCCATCGCCGGGCCCAGGATCTTGTCGACCTCCTCGATGGAGAGGCCGTCGGCGACCATCGCGTGCATCGCGTACATCATCGCGAAGACGCCGATCCGGTTCCCGATGAAATTGGGCGTGTCCTTCCCGTAGACGATCCCCTTCCCCAGCTTCCGCTCGCCGAACTCCGCCATGCCGCGAAGGATCTCCGGGTCGGTGTCCTTGCCGGCCACCAGCTCCAGGAGCTTCATGTACCGCACGGGGTTGAAGAAGTGCGTCACGAGGAAGTGGCGGCGGAACTCCTTGCCGCGCCCCTCCATCATCTGGGAGATGGCGATGCCGGAGGTGTTGGAGGTGACGATCGTCCCCGGCTTCCAGAGCGCTTCGATCTTGTCGTAGAGGGCCTTCTTGATCGCCAGGTTCTCGGTGACCACCTCCACGATCCAGTCGCACTCCGCGGCCTTCGCGAGATCGTCGTCGAAGTTGCCGATCGAGATGAGCTTCAGGTCCTTCAAGGAATAGAGGAGCGCGGGGCGGCTTTTCTTGATGCCGTCGAGCCCTTTCAGCGCAAACCGGTTGCGGAAGGCGGGGCTTTTTTCGGAGAACCCCTTCTTCCGGTCTTCCTCGGTCAACTGGGGAGGAACGATGTCGAGCATGAGGCACTGGATCCCGGCGTTGGCGAGATGGGCGGCGATCCCCGACCCCATCACTCCGGCCCCGAGCACGGCCACCCGTCGGATCTTCGGAAACATGGTCCCACCTCCCGGCATGGATGCGGTCCGACTGCGAAAAATGAATGGCGATTCAGTTATCGTATAGGAATACCGCACGCGGCCATCGCTGTCAAGAGGGGGCGCAGCGCCATCCGTGGACGCGGCCTGCGCGGCCGGAAGCCGTTGTGGTCCGCCGCCCGCTGGAGCAGAATGGGACGATGCGCGGGATCTACGTACACATCCCCTTCTGCGTGAAGAAGTGCGCCTACTGCGACTTCTACTCGGTCGCGGGGGACAAGACGGCACTCGAGGATTTCCGAGGGCTGCTCGTCCGGGAGATGGACCTGTTCGCCGGGAAGTTCCCCTTCGATGCGGCTGTGCCCGCGGACACCGTCTTCTTCGTCGCGCCGGACGCCGAAGTGACGACCGAGGCCAACCCCGGAACCGTCGGCGCGGAAGATTTCCGGACGCTGCGCGCGGGAGGGTTCACCCGGGTCAGCATCGGCGTGCAGTCGTTCCACGCGCAAACGTTGCGCACATTGGGGCGGATCCACGGCGTCGAGGAGGTCCGGGCGGCGCACCGGGACGCCCGCAGGGCGGGGTTCTCTTCCATCGGCATCGACCTCATCTTCGGAATCCCGGGGCAGGAGCCGTCGGACTGGGCGGCCGACCTGGACATCTCCGTCACCTTTCTCCCCGCCCACATCTCCGCGTACGCGCTCGCGCCCGAGCCGGGCACCCCGATCCACCGGGCGATCGGGCGCGGGGAACTGTCGATGCCGCCGGATGATTCCGTGGCGGAGATGTACGAAAAAACCCGCAAGGTTCTCGCATCCGCCGGGTACCGCCACTACGAGATATCGAACTTCGCGCGCCCCGGCGCCGAATGCCGCCACAATATCAAGTATTGGCGACGGGAAGGGTACCTGGGCCTGGGCCCCTCCGCCCACGGGCTCTTCTTCCCGCAGGGAAAGGCCCCCTTCGGCATGCGGACGGCCAACCCCCCCTCGCTTTCCGGCTATCGGCGCGGAATCGAGGAGGGCTGCCTCCCCTGGGAGAACGTGCACATCTGCAACCGCGAGGACGCCTGGAAGGAATCGCTCATCGCGGGACTGCGCATGCGGGAGGGGATCGATCTCGCGGAGATCGAAAAGAAAAACGGCCCGCCGCCGGAAGATGTGCGGAGGGCCGTGCAAACGCTGCTATCCTCAGGGAAACTGCAGGAAAAGGGCTCCCGCATCCTCCTGCCCGTACATCTGCTCTTTGTTTCCAACGAAGCGCTGCAGGCGCTTGTTTGAATCGCGAAACACCCTGACGCCACGCATCCCCCGAGGCGCAGCGTACTCCGGGCCTTATCCCTCATGCGAAACCGAATTCAAGAACCGGCGCGCCCGATCTCAGCGGGGGGGGCCGTGTCCCCCGTGCTCCCGCCTTTCTTCCTTCCACTCTTCCTTCCGTTCCTTCTCCCGCTCCTTCCGTGCCCGCTTCTCCGCTTTCCACTCCCCGACGCCCTTTTTGCGCTCGTACTCCCGGCGTTCCCAGTGTTTCTTCAGCTGGCCGTACGGCACATGCTGCTCGCGGACATAGACCGTCCGGTAGTCCCTGGGCAGCCGGACGATCTCCACCGGCACATAGCGGGGGCCCACCACCACCCACGGCCCATTGTGGGAGCGCGATCGGAACCAGCGGCCGTCGTGCCGCGACCACCAGCGGCCGCGGTAGAAAAACAGGTCCACCTCGACCGCGGGGGCGTAATAGACCATCGTTCGGGGGACCACGATCAGCTCGGGCTCATGGACCACGATCGGCGGGGGGCCGATGTTGACGTTGACGTTCACCTCGGAATGCGCGGGAACCGCTGCGGAAACGAAAATCATCGCAGCGCAGGTCCCCGCTGCCAACAGCACTGTTACCTTCCGGATCTTCATCGGCACCTCCCTTGCGGCGGCAAGCCGCGACGACGTTTCCTCCCACCGGCGGAAATCCGCTTTCCCGAAACGCCGTGTCCTCCTGGAGACGGACGGGCCGCGGGAATTATTCATTCTACCCTTCCCGGGCGGTTATTCTTCCTCGAAGACGTTGTCGCCGGGATTGTAGGGACGGTCCCGCTCGAAGGGGTTCGGGATATCGAACCACTCCTCCAGCGGCGCATTGGCGTAGAACTCGATGATGTAGCCGTCCGGGTCCGTGATGTAGAAACTGCGGGAGACGACGTGGTCCACCGCACCCAGGATCTGCGCCTTCCCCTTGAGGGCCGTGTAGAACTCCCGCAGCGCCCCCTCGCTTTCCATCGCGAATGCGAGGTGGACCACGCCGAGGTTGCCGGCGCCGGGCATCTGCGCGCGCGGGCCGGCCTCATACAACGCGAGGTCGTGGTGCTGCTTTCCCAGCGAAAGGAAGCACATCCCCGTCCGCCGCCCGACGACCCGGAAGCCGATCTCGCCGGTGTAGAACCTCTCCGACCGCTCCAGGCTGCGGACTTTGAGCACGGCGTGCCCCCATCCGACGGGGCGAACCTTTTCCGGCGTGGACATCGCTGGCCGAAACCTCCCTTTGGCGTGCCCTTTAGATTCTCCGAACCTCCGAAAGATGCAATGGATCCGGAAAACGGACGGAACGAATTTCCATTATAATTATCTCTTATGCGCTACACGATCCGAAAACCCGAGGAAAGAAACGGGCGGCGGTGGTTCTCGCCCGGAATCCGCACGAAGCTGTTGGGGTTCCTGCTCCCGCTCGTCTTCCTGCTGGTCGTATCGGTCGCCGTCGCCGCCTCGAAGATCACGGAGGCCGCCATCCGCCACGACCTTTTACGGCGGGGGGTCGCCGTATCGCGGGTCGTCGCGTTCTCGGCGGGTTATTCCTTTCTGTCCGGGGACCGGCTGGCGATGGACAGCCTCGCCTCCGAGACGAAAAACAGCTCCCCCGACATCGATTACGTGGCGATCCGGGACATGAACGACGTCGTGGTGGCGCACAGCAGGATCAGCGAACGGGGAAAGGCATACACCCCACCCGACCGAACGGCGCGCATAGAGGATTTCTCCGAGACGAACGCCGACGAAGTGTCCCGCGAAGGACGCGGCCTGATCGAATTCACCACCCCCATCCTGTTCGCCGGGAAGCGCGTCGGGACGGCGTCTCTCGCCCTTACCAAGGAAAGCATGCTCTCCGTCCAGCGTGCCATCCGGCGGATGATCGTCCTTGCGGCTTCCGTCATCCTGGGGATCGCGCTGCTGGGGACCCTGGCGCTTTCTTCCTTCATCACCACCCCCGTGAAGAAATTATCGGACGGCGTTTACGAGCTGGCCGGCGGCCAGACGTTTCACCCGATCCCGGCAGGCGGCAGCGATGAGCTCGGGGATCTTACCCGGAACTTCAACCGGATGGCGGAGACGATCCTCGCCCAGCAGGACCGGCTGGGCAAGTACGCCAAGGAGCTGGAGGAGGCCTATGTCGGAATGGTCCGGGTGATCGCGGCGTCGATCGACGCACGGGACCCCTACACGCTCGGCCACTCGACGCGCGTCGCCCGCATCTCCTGCGAATTGGGGCGCCGGCTCGGATTCCCGGAGGTGGAGATCGAACACCTCGAGAAGGCATGTCTCTTCCACGACGTCGGGAAGATCCGGACCCCCGACGACATCCTTCTGAAAAAGCAGTCCCTCACTCATCCCGAGTACGCGGAGATGCGCTCGCATCCCATCGACGGGGCGGAGATCCTCAGGATGGCCCCTTCCCTTCATCGGTATGTTCCCGTGGTCCGGGCCCACCACGAGTGGTACGATGGGCAAGGCTACCCGGACGGAAAACAAGATGCGGAGATCCCGATCCATGCGCAGATCATCTCCCTGGCGGATGCGTACGACGCCATGACGACCACGCGCCCGTACCGGAAAGGATTTTCCCCGGAGGAAGCGGTGGAGGAGATTCTCCGGTTCCGCGGGACGCAGTTTTCCCCGATGCTGACCGACGTTTTCGTCCGGATGATACGGGAAATGCCCTCGCTGGAAACCGAGGAGTGGGAGGGAATGGCGCTGTGAGGCGGGGGGTTTTCTCCCTCGCCGTCCTTGCCGTCCTGCTGGCGGGAGGATGCGCCCCCCGCGCCGCCGTACCCCCGCCCGTCGCTGCCCCTCCCGCGGTTTCGCAGGCGGACCTCGCCTACGCGGCCGGTGAGACGGCGATGGAAGAAGCGAATTTCGAGCGCGCGCTGGAGATGTTCGCGGCGGCATGGAAATACAGCCCCGGCCACCCGGGGGTGTCGAAAAGTTTTCCCGATGCGCTCTTCCGGCTGAAAAACAGCGGAGACGATGCCTTCCGCAGGGGCCTGCTGGAGGAGGCCGGCAGGCACTGGTCGGCGGCCTTGCGGTTCGCTTCCCATCCCGCGGAGAAAGGAAAGCCGCTTCCCTTCACGAAAACCGAGATCCGGGCCGCCATCGACCGCACTTCGTCCAACCTGATGGAGAAAGGCCTCGTCGAGTACCGCAAGGGGAATATCGAGGGGGCGATCGCCTCCTGGAGGTCGATCCTCGCTTACGATCCATCCCATGCGGAGGCCGCCCGTTCCGTCCAGACGGCTTCCACCCAGCTGGAGAACCTCAAGAAGATCTCCCCGCCGAAGTAGCCCTTCATTTGCCGCGGATGACGGAAATCGTGTACCGATCGGTGCGGAGCACCTTCGCGGCGATCCGGTTCACTTCCTCCAGCGTCACCGCCTCGATCTTCCCGGGAGCCGCGAAGGTTTCCTCGTACCCGACGCCGTAGAGCTCGTTGTACATCATCTTTTCGGCGTAGGACGAGTTGCTCTGCAGCCCGATCTCATAGGTGCCGACCATCCACTTTTTCGCCCGGTCGAACTCCTCGCGCGTGACCCCGCCCGTCCGGACCGCCTCGATCTCCTTCAGCGTGTCGGCGATCGCGCCTTCCAGCTTGTCGGCGCTCGTGCCCATGTAGAACGCGAAAAAACCCGGATCGACCTGCTCGGAAGAGAAGGAGGTCACCGCGTACGCCAGCGATTTCTTGTCCCGCAGGTTGGTGAACAGCCGCCCCCCCTGCCCCGCGAGCGCGGAACCCAGCAGGTCCATCGCGTACCGTTCGGGATCCGTGAATTTCGCGCCGGTATACCCGATCACGAAGTGCGCCTGCTGCTTCTCCCGCTGCTCCTCGCCGCGGCGGACTCCCGCCTCCGCGGGGACCGGCATCGGCCCGATGGGAACGAACTCCTTCCGCCCGGGGAAATTTCCGAAGGCCTTCCGGACGGCGGCGACGGCCTCCTCCACGCCGATGTCCCCGGAAACGGAGATCACCAGGTTCCGCGGGTCGGCCCAGCGCTCGTAGAACGTCTTCAGGTCGTCCGCCGTGATGCCGCGGACCGTCTCCTCCTTCCCGAGGCTGTTCCGCGCGTACGGGTGGTCCCCGTAATGGGTCGCAAGGAAGAGGAGAAAGGCCGACTGCGTCAGGCTGTCCTTCTGCTGCTTGAGCCGGCCCAGGACTTCCAGGCGCTTTTTCTCCAGCTCCTCCTGCGGGAACGTCGGCGACAGGAGCGACTCGGCGAAAAGACGGAACCCCCGATCGAAATTCTTCCGGAGAAATTTCCCCTGAAGACCGAAGGAGTTCCTGCCGGAAAAGCCCGACAGGCCCGCGGCCATGTCCTCGACCGCCTCCGCGATCTCCTCCGCGCCGTGCTCTTTCGTCCCCTTCGTCAGCATCTCCGCGGTCAGCATGGAGATCCCGCCCTTCTCCGGCGCTTCGGCCCGCAGCCCTCCCTGGAATCCCGCCTCGACGGCCACCACGGGGATGGCGTGGCTCTCCCGGACGATCACCCGGATGCCGTTTTCCAGAACCACTTTCTTGACCGCTCCGTTTTCCGCCGCGGCTTTCCCCGCCGTCCGCGCCGCCGCCTCCTTCCAGGCCTCCCCGGCGATCTTCCGGACCGCTTCCTCGGTGAGGACGCCGCCGTCCCCCTTCGGGGCGACGATCGATACGTTCAGTCTCTCGGGCTTCAGGTATTTTCCGGCCACCGCGGCCACGTCTTCGGCGGTCACCGCCCGGATCGCCTTCAGGTATTTCCGTTCGAAGGCGGCGTCGCCCAGCGTCACCTCGAAGGAGCCGATGTGTCCCGCCAGCGAGGACTGCGATTCCAGCGAATAGAGGAAACCGCTTTCCGTCTGGGTTTTCGCCCGGGCCAGCTCGCTCCCTTCCGGCGGCGCGGCGGCCATCCGGAACACCTGCACGAGAATCTCCCGGAGCGCCTCCGCGGACTGCTTCGCCGAGCCCCTGGCTCCCACCATGAGCAGCCCCGGGTCCCTGGGGGTGTACGAACTCGCGTTGACCGAGTCGACCAGTCCCCGCCGGTCCTTCACCTCGCGATGGAGGCGGGATGTCTCCCCGTCACCCAGGATGGAGGAGAGCAGATCGAAGGCGAAGACGTCCTTGCTGCGCATCGACGGGCCGGGAAACCCCAACTCCAGGTATGTCCGCTTCGCATCCCGCTCCTGGATTTTTACGCGGATCTCCTTCTGGGGCGGCTCGGCGGGGAGCTTCCGCTTCTGCAGGACGCGGGATTTCAGCGGGAGGAACGTCTTCTCGATCAAGGGACGCGCCGTCTTCGGGTCCACGTCCCCGACGATCACCAGCACCATGTTCCCCGGGTGGTAATATTTCGAAAAATAGGAGACCAGGTCCTTCCGTTCGGTCTTCCGGATGGTGTCCGCGTATCCGATCACCGGGCGCCCGTACGGATGGACCTTGTATGCTTCGCGAAACATCGCCTTCCACACGGTCCGGCCCGAGTCGTCCTCGTTCATCCGGAGTTCCTCGAGGATCACCTCCTTTTCCCGCGCAAGCTCCCCCGTGTCGAAGACGGAGTTGCCCAGGGTGTCGGCAAGGATCTCCATCGCGTTCTCGAGGTATCTCCCCGAGATCGTGATGTGGTAGACGGTCTGATCGAAGCTCGTGTACGCGTTGATCTCGCCGCCCAGCGCTTCGACCTCGCGCGCGATCTGTCCCGGCCCGCGCTTTTTCGTCCCCTTGAACGCCATGTGCTCGAGGATGTGGGACATCCCCGCGCGGTTTTCCGGCTCGGTCGTGCTCCCCGCCTTGACCCACACCTGCACCGCCACCACAGGAGAGGAATGGTTCTCCCGGATCACCACCGTCAGGCCGTTGCGCAGCTTGTATTTTTCGATCAACTGGGTCTCCTTCGGCGCGGGAGTCGCTCCCGCAGCCACCGCCGCCAACAGGATCCAACCGGCCAGGACCGCCGGGAACGTCTTTCGGATCATTATCCTCTCCGATAGGGAAACGGTTAGTTTAGGGAACGCCGTCCATTATAACAGCCCCCCTACTTGAGAATGCGGAAGAGGTTGCTGTAGTCGTCGGTCCACAGGCTCACGCTCGCTCTTGCCGCAAGCGGCTTCCCCGCCCGCGCCAGCTCGGGAATCCCTGAAATGGCGCGGCGGCCCGCCATCAGGACCCACGTGGAGCCGTAACAGGCGGTTTCCGGCTCGTCCTCCGTGTCCACCATCACAGCCTCTTTCCCCATCGACTGTGCGGCAAGCAGCACGACGGGATTCAAGTCCAGGTACTTGTTGGACACGTGCACCGCCAGCATCCCGTCCTTCTTCAAGTGGCGGAAATAGACTTCGAACGCCTCCCGGGTCAGCAGGTGGACCGGGATCGAGTCGCCGGAGAAGGCGTCCACGGCAAGGAGGTCGAATTCCTGCCGCGGCTCGCTTTCCATCGACAGGCGGGCGTCGCCCAGGACGACTTCCACCTCGGCTCCCGAGTCCCGCAGGAAGCTGAATTCCGTGTCCGCCAGCCGGATGACCAGCGGATTGATCTCATAGAAGCGATAGCGATCACCCCGTTTCCCGTAGGCGGCGATCGTCCCGGCGCCGAGGCCCACGACGCCGACATGCCGGGGCGCATTGCGACGGCCGGCACGCAGCGCGAGGCCGACTCCCGACGACGGCCCGTAGTAGGCGGTCGGCCGGCGGCGCAGCGAAGGAGAGAGGAACTGCTTTCCGTGGGTGATCGTGCCGTGGACAAGCGTGCGCATCGCTTTTGTGCCGTCCTCCGGAACGGAATCGTCCACCCGCAACCCCCCGTAGAAGTTGCGGACCAGGAGGCGCGCATCCCGCGTGTCCTCGCGGATCCGCCACCCGAGGACCGCGATCAGGACCAGCGTGCAAACGGCCGCGGAGAGAAGTCCGGCGCTCCTCCATCGGTTCCAGAGGACGGAAGGGGGCCGCAGCCGGTAAAGGATCGCCAAGGCCAGCACGGCGCAGGCGGAGAGCCCGGCCGGCAGCTCGAAATAGCCGCGGAAGCCGTACGGGGCGACGAGCCCCACGAAGATACCCCCGGCGGCTCCTCCCAGGGAGATCATCAGGTAGTAGGAAGTGAGATGCCGGGGGTGGGGCTTCAGCGCCGCCAGCTCGCCGTGGCACACCATGCAGGAGACGAACAGCCCCCCCGCGTAGACCGGGATCAGGATCGAAAGCCGCGTGGTCTCATACCCCTCGGAGAGCAGGAAGCACATCCCCCCGAGCGCCGCCGCGAGAAGCGGAAAGCAGACGATTCTCCGGTACCAGTTCTCCCGCGAGAAGCACAGGATGAACGTCAACAGGTACAAACTCAACGGGAGCAACCAAAGGAAGGGGATCGCAGCCACGTTCTGCGTGAGGTGGTTCGTCACGGCGAGCAGAAGGATCGAGGCGCAGGCCGCAAGCGCCATCCAGAGAAACCGGATCCCCGGCCCCGGCTTCGCAGCCGCCTCCTCCGGCGGCGCTTCGTTCTGCGCGGCAACGTTCCCTTTCCCGGCGCTTCGGAGCGCGACGACGGCGCACAGCAGGCAAAAGACCACAAAACCCGCCGACCAGACCATCGCCTGGCGATGCACCGGGAGGAAGGGCTCGACCAGCACGGGATAGGAAAGCAGCCCGAGCATCGATCCCGCGTTGGAAAGGGCGAAGAGACGGTAGGGGACCGCGCCTTCGTACGTCCGGGCGTACCAGGCCTGCAGCAGCGGGCTCGTGGCCGAAAGCGTCAGGTAGGGCAGCCCGACCGTGGCGAGAAGGAGGAGCAGGATCCGGAGCGCGGGGTCCTCGGCCCCCGTCGGCTTCCAGGCGAGCCCGGGGACGATCGGCAGGACGAGGATGCTCGCGGCCAGGAGAAGGACGTGGAGCACGGCCTGGGTCTTCGGCCGCAGACGCCGTACCGCCCCGTCCGCGTAGAGATACCCGAAGAGGAGGACCACCTGGAAGAACAGCATGCAGGTGGTCCAGACCGCCGCGGACCCGCCGAACCACGGCAGGATCATCTTCGCGATGACGAGCTGCACCTGGAACAGCAGGAACGCGCTTAAGAAGATCGTTGCGGCATACAGGTACAGGGTGGCGGACCTACCTTCTCTTCATCCCCGGAAGGACCTTGCCGAAGAGATGTCCCGTGCGCAGGACCGGCCTGCCGTCGAGGTACAGCTCCCCCTCTCCGCGCAGGTCCTTGATCATGTCCCAGTGGACCGCGGAAACGTTCTTCCCCCCCGACTCCGGGTAGGAGCGGCCGATCGCCAGGTGGATCGTCCCTCCCATCTTCTCGTCGAGCAGGATGTCCCGCGTGAAATCGGTGACGCCCGCGTTCGCGCCGATGCCGAACTCGCCCAGGATGCGGGCGCCCGGATCGGCTGCGAGCATCTCCTTGAGGATCGACTCGTTCTTGTCGGCGAAGGCCTCCACGACCTTCCCCTTCCGGAACGTCAGCCGGATGCCGGAGACCTCCCCGCCTTCCGCCCCTTGATGGAGAAGGAAAGGTCGGTGTCCTTCCCCACGATCCGCACCCGCGCGCTCTTCTCCAGGATCTTCTTCGCCCGGAGGAACATCTTTTCCATCGCCGCCCAGTCCTGGTCCACGGCGCGGTAGTACAGCTTCTCGTACTCGGGGAGGGAGCGGTCCGTCTCCTGCGCGAGGGATTCCGTCGGGAAGTTGGTGAGCACCCAGCGGACGCGGCGCAGGACGATCTCCGAGATGGGCCGCGTCGCCTTCCGCTTGTCGGCCAGTTTTTTCGGCGGGATGTGGCTCAACGCCCTCGTGTTCCCCGGTGCGACGATCACGATGTCGGCGTCGATCCTCTTCGCCTCGTACCGCTTCGTCGGCGGCAGGTGGGCGATCTGCGCGTCGGATGCCTCTTCGAAGAAGATCCGCTGCGCGTCGTCGAAACCGACGGAAAGGAGCGGATGCGCTCCCGCGCGCAGCGCCTCGCGAAAGACCGCCAGCGCCAGCGGCTTCGCCTGCTCGCCGCAGGAGATCCGGACGATCTCCCCTTTTTTCGCCTTCACGGAATGATTGACCAGGATGTCCGCCAGCCGCAGGACCTGCTTCTCCGAGCCCATGGGTCTCCTTGTCCGCCGGGGAATTTCGCTACTCCCCGCGCTTGACCGCCTCGATCGCTTCCATCATCTTCCTGGCCTCCTCGACCTTCGCGCAGGCGCGGGCCAGGATCTCCGGGTCCGCCGACTCCCGGTTGAAGGCGTAGCAGGTGTCCGTCAGCGCCGGAGACTTGAGGCCCAGCTGCCGGTTCTCCTCCAGGTCCAGGTCGAGGACGCCTTCCCACTTCTGGTTGTAAATGCTGTACGAGCCGACGAAGATCGCCCGGAAGGTGGACTCGATCATCTCGTAGACGTGGGTGCACCCCATGTTCCTCGGGATGCGCTCCTTGACTTTTTTCAGGCCGCCGCGCTCGAGGACCCCGACCCCCTTGAGGGAGGACAGCATCTCCAGCGGCTTCTTCTCGCAGCAGGGGTAGGGAATCCGCTCCATCTTTCCGCCGATCTCCACGATGCGGAATGCGTCGTCGAGAAGGATCGCCAGGTTCATGTCGTGGTAATCGTCGTGCATCCGGGACAGGGCGAGCTTTTTCCCGTCTTCCAGCATGTACATCTCGCAGCTGACGAGCCGCGCGAAGACCTGCTTGTGGTGCTTGGCCTGCGCCGTGATCTCTTCGTAGTTCATCCTTCCGTTCCCCTCATTCCCCGGAACCCGCGAGCCCCCGAAGAGTCGCCAGGTTCCGGATGTCCATCTCGAAATCGTCTTCCCCGTCCTTGGGCGTCTCCAGCACCATCGGAATCTCCCGGAACGCCTTGTGGGCAAGGATCCTCCGAAACGCATCCAGGCCGATCTTCCCCTGCCCGATGTGCTGGTGCCGGTCGACGCGGCTGCCCAGGTCCGTTTTCGAATCGTTCAGGTGCCACATGCGGACCAGCGGCAGGAGCCCGAATATTTTCATCTCCCCCAGCAGGAACTCCCAGCCGCTTTCGCCGGCGATATCATACCCCGCCTCGAAGAGGTGCGCGCTGTCCAGGCAGACGGCCACGTCGGGAGGAGCGCCGCATCCGTCCAGGAGCCGGCGGATCTGCTCCATCGAGCGGCCGAGCGAGTTCCCCTGCCCCGCGGTGTTCTCCAGCAGCAGGGTCACCCCCTTCGGGAACCTGCCGAACTCCTTCAGGGCCGAGGCGACCCTCGCGATCCCCGCATCCTCCGGGTCTTCCCCGCTCGAGCCCGGGTGCATCACGAGGTACGGGACGCCCAGCATCGCGGCCCGGGACGCCTCGTCCTCCAGCGCGTAAAGGGAGCGGGTGCGGAGGGATTCCCTGGCGGTTCCCAGGTTGATGAGGTAGGCGCAATGGATCGCGACGGTCCGCACTCCCGTCCGTTCGGACTCGCCGCGGAACGCCAGGGCATCGTCTTCCTCCAGCGCCTTTCCCATCCATCGCGTCTGCTGCTTGGAAAAGATCTGGATGACTTCCGCGCCGATCGTCTTTCCCCTCCCGGGCGCGGTGGAAACGCCCCCGGCCGTCGAGACATGGGCTCCGAGGGGGGGGAGCTTAACCCTCATTCCCGGCGTCACCCCTTCACTCGTTCGAGACGGTGGCACTGGCGGCAGTTCTTCTTGCGAAGAGGGTGTTCCTTGGTCATCGGGAACGGCTTCCCCGTGTCGTGGCAGGAGAAGCACTCCGCGTCGGAAGCGGCCGCGAGGTGCGGCTCCGTGCGGCTCAGGTACCGGGGGCGCCCCGTCAGGTAAAGGACCATGAGCAGTCCGACGACCACGACCACCATGATGAGGAAATGGAAATCCTTCGTCTTGATCATCAGGCTACTCCCGCGGCTCGTCTCTTCGCACCCGAAGGACGCACTCGTCCTTCCCTTCGCCCCGCGTCCCCTCGAAGAGGAGGCGGAAGCCCAGCGCCCCCTCCCACGTCCCGAAATCCACGGATCGGGCGATGCGACAGAGAAGTGTAACATCTTCCGCCGGCAATCCCATCTCCTTCCACTGGTCGACGAGCGGACAACGGGACATCGCGATCACCGCCTCCCTCTCGTCCGCGGAGACGATCCTGGGGGCGAACTGGTACTGCTTGACGGGATCGGGGGAGGCGAACTCCCGCGCCGCCTGGACCAGGCCGCCCGACCGCGCGGGGAGGGAGTACGCCTTCCCGGATTTTTCCCGGCCGTGCGCGTAGATCGCTTCGCTCATCAGGGCGGTCGCCTGTTCCTCGCCGAGCCGGTCCCTGAGAACGCGCAGGAGATGGGCAAGGACTGCGGCCCGTTGCCTCGTCGCCTCCGCAACTTTCTTCCCGGTTTGCGTCATCTTATCGTCCTTTATAACGTTCTCGGTTTCTCGACCATTGTAACGTCTTCCGTTTCGATGCCGGGTGACGATTCGAGGATTGGGCTTAACCTTATTTTTTTGTCATCGACTTTTTTTATCACTGTTCGATCATTATTTATATTAATATTACGCTTAATTTAGTGTACATTGAGGTGACCTTATAGCGGTGGGGGGGTACATGAGGCCCATTTCCGTTTATCGGGTGGATTACGTAAAGAAAACCAAGGTAAGGATCGGAACCGTCGTCGAACGCCGAAAAAAGGATCGCGGGGACAATTTGAGGGGGCTTCTCTACCTCGCGAGAAAATCGTTCGCCTCCTCTCCGCAGGAAGCGTTCCTCACAGCGGTCGACTGGCAGGAAGCCCGGCTGGCGCAAGGGAAGGGAGGGCAAGCCCTCCCCTCCATGTAGCGCTTTCTTTCCCCCCGCGCCTCAGCAGGACGCCGCGGGCTTCTCTTTTTCTCTTTCCTTCTCCTTTTCCCTTCCCTTGTCCTTTCGATCCGGCAGCGCGGCGATTTTCATGTACTCCTCCCGGATGTACTGCTTGAAGTTCCGGACAACCTGCTTCGCGGAAGCGTCTTCCGGAGACTTCCCCTCCTCCGAAGCGCGCAGCAGTTCGTAATACCGGACTCCGCCCGCCGTGGCGTACGAGCGGGAGGGGACCAGGACGGTGGGCTCCTCCCCTTTCCGCGACCGCCAGACCGAACACCCGACCAGCTTGAGTCCGGAAAGGAGCCCCTCTTCGAAATGGATCTCCACGTCCGCAAGCCTCGATTCCGGCGTCCCGCCGTGGTTTAACACGTAGTGCACTCTCATGGCCCGACCTCCTTGTGGAGTTGATGCGGGCCGGAAGCGCAATCCTCGTGCCTATACCATCATGTGGTAGGGGTCCACGTCGGCCTCCATGCGGACGCCGTGCTTGCGGACGAGGTCGCGCAGGGGGCGCAGCAGCGGAGGGAAGAAATCGCCCACGGGAAACCGCGCGGGCATCTTCAGCAGGATCTGGAAGTGGTGCTTCCGCTTCACGAACGAGATCGGCGACGGCGCCGGTCCCAGGAGCTGGACCCCCGCGGCGGACACCGGCTCCGAGAGCGCCGCCGCCACTTCTTCCGCCGCCAGGCGGACCCGGTCGTCCTTGGGACCCCACAGGCGAAGGAGGAGCATCCGCCCGAACGGCGGGTAGCCCAGCGCTTTCCGCCCCGCCAGTTCCTCTTCCATGAAACCGGCGAAATCGTGCCTGGCGGCCGCCCGGATGCAGACGTGTTCCGGAGAGAGCGTCTGGACGATCACCTTTCCCGGCCGGTCCCCTCTTCCCGCGCGCCCGGCCACCTGCGTCAGGACCTGGAACGTCCGCTCCGAGGAACGGAAATCGGGAAAGGAGAGCGACAGGTCGGCCAGCAGCACTCCCACCAGCGTCACTTCCGGAAAATCGTGCCCCTTGGCGATCATCTGGGTGCCCACCAGGATGTCCACGTCCCCCGAATGCATCCTCGAGAGGATCTCTCCGTACGCGCCCTTCCGGCGGCTGACATCGGAGTCGAGACGGGCCACCCGTGCTTCCTTCCATCGCTTCGCGGCCCACGCGAGTAGCCGCTCCGTGCCGAGCCCCACCTGGGCGATCTTGTGCCCGCCGCAGACGGCGCATTTCTCGGGCGGCGGCGTCCGGGAGTCGCAGTAGTGGCACAGGAGGGCGTCGTGCTGCTGATGGAAGGTGAGCGAGACCTTGCAGTTGCGGCATTGAACGGTCTGCCCGCAATCCAGGCAGGTGACGGCCGGAGCGAATCCCCTGCGGTTGAGGAAAAGCATCGCTTTTTCCCCCCGGCCCAGCGTTTCCTCGATGGCGGTTTCCAGCTCCGGGGAAAAGTAGCGGTCGGCGCCCCGCAATGAGGCGCGGCCTTTAAGGTCCACGATCTGAATTTCCGGGAGCTCCCTCCCGCCGATCCGCTCCGGCAGGGCAAGGAGCGCGGCCTCTCCCGTCCGCGTCCTCCGGACCGACTCGGCGGACGGCGTCGCGGATCCCAAAAGGACCACGGCATCCTCCATCTTCCCCCGCAGGAGCGCGAGGTCGCGCGCCTGGTAGCGGATCCCGTCTTCCTGTTTATAGGCGGCGTCGTGCTCCTCGTCGACGATGAACAGCCCCGGGGCCGGGAAGGGGGAGAATACGGCGGACCGCGCGCCGACGCATAAGAAAACCTCTCCCGAGCGGACTTTACGCCACTGGGCCGCCCGCTCCGCGGGAGAGAGTCCGCTGTGCAGCACGGCCACCCCTCCTCCGAAGCGGGAGGCGACCCGGCCGAGCAGCTGCGGCGTCAGGGCGATCTCCGGGACGAGGTACACCGCCTGCCTGCCGGTCTGCCGGACCTGCTCGACGGCCCGCAGGTAGACCTCCGTCTTTCCCGAGCCGGTGATGCCGTGGAGCACGAAGGCGCCGAATTTTCCCGAGGCGAGCGCCACGCCGATCTTCGCAAGCGCCGCTTCCTGGTGCAGCGTGGGGGTGATCTCCCCCGACATGTCGGGAAGGTGCCCGGCGGAAAACCCCGCCGGCTTCTCCCGCACCTCCGCCGCGAGCCGCCCCTTCGACGCCAGCCGCCGCGCGGCGTCCGCCCCTCCGGGGATTCGCGCCGACAGCTCCGTGGCGGAGAGTTCCCCTGCCTCCCGCACGGCCGCAAGGACCTGCCGCTGCTTGGGAGTGGCCGTGCCGTCGTCCCCGCCCGCCGCGGGACGGAAAATCGTCTCCGTGCGGGGCGCCGAGGGGGCATCCCTGCGGGGAAGGCCGCGGGGAAGCGCCGCGCGCAGCATCTCGCCGACGGGCGCGAGGCACTCGCGGGCCGCCGCGGAAAGGAACTCCAGGTGGCGGGACGTGATGTACGGCTCCTCGTCCAGGAAGGCCTGGACCGGTTTCGCCTCCCGCCCGGAAAGGGACGAGCCGTCCACCCGGGCGACGATCAGCCCCGTGGTCCTCCTCGGCCCGAACGGCACGAGGACGCGGACGCCGATCTTCGCGCGCTCCTCCATCCCCGGCGGAACCCGGTAGGTGAAGGCGTGATCGATCGGCAGCGGCACCGCCACTTCCACGTAAAGCGGCGCGGGAGGAGAAGGAAGAGGATTCATCCGCTCCATCTTAACCCGGCTTTGCCCATCGATTCATCACTCCGATCGGCTTCGGCGCGCGATCCAGGTCCCCGGGGGAAAGTCACATGTAGATGATCCGGTCTTCCCTTCCGCTCCGGATCGCCAGCATCAGGATCAGGTAATCCCGGAGGTTCCGTGTGAGCAGGAAGTTCTCCCGGACGAACTCGCGGCCCGCCTTCCCCATTTCCTTCATCCGTTCCCGGTGGTGCAGCAGGTATCGGATGCGGTGCGCCGCTCCCTCGGGAGTACTGACGAGGAAGCCGGTCTGATAGTTCGTCACCTGGATGCGGATCCCCCCCACGTCGCCGCCGATCACCGGCTTCCCCTTCCACAGCCCCTCGGTGACCGTCAGGCCGAACCCCTCGCGGGTCGATTTCTGCAGGACGATGTCCGCCAGGCGCTGGAGGGCGTTGATGGTCTTATGGGCATCCGGAGGAAGGAGCAGGACGTGGATGTCGGGTGACCCTTCCGCCGCCTCGATCACGTCTTCAAGAACCGCCTTTCCCTCCGGGTCGTCCGTGGCGCCGCCACCGGCCAGGACGAGCTGCACGGGCGCCACCTTGCGGACCAGGCGGCACGCCTGGATCACCCCGATCGGGTCCTTGAACCGGTCGAACCTCGAGATCTGGACGACCGTCGGCCGGTTCGGGTCGATCCCGTATTCGGCGCGCGCGCTTTCCAGGTCGGCCGGGTCCAGGTCGCGGTTCTTCTCGCTCAGCGGGTCGATGCTCGGGGGGATCAGGAACTGCGAATTCGGCAGCGGCTGGGCGAACTCCGCCATCGAGAAGATGCTCGCATCGTATTTGTCCACGAAGGTGCGCAGGACCTTCCAGACGGGGCGGAACGGCCGGCTGATGTCGATGTGGGCGCGCCAGATCCATTTCCCCTTCCGGTTCGGACAGAGCTTCAGCAGGCCGGCGGGCTGGGGATCGTGGATGATGACGAAGTCCGCCTCCTCCAGCAGGGGCCGGAGTCTCTCCGCGTTCTTTTCGTTTTCGTCCTGGTAGTACCTCCAGTCCTTCTTCTGCAGATCGACCGATTTCCCCTGCAGGCCGTTGTGGATCTCCTTCGTGATCTCGAAGAACCGGGGCGATCCGTGGATCACCTCCCACGAGGCGTCCAGCCCCAGGTCGCGCATAAGAGGGATCATCCATTCGAGGATCTCCGCCACGCCCCCCCCTTCCCGGGTGGAATTCACGTGGACGACGCGGACGCCGGAAAGTTTTTCTCCGAGGTTCCTCAGCTGCCTCACGACGGAGGAACCGACGATCGCTTCGTAGGCGGCCAGCGAAGCGCTCATTTCCATTCTCCCGCCTGCGTCATCGTCCGCACCAGCTCCTTGCGGAGATGGGCGAGGCCGTGAAACTGGGTATCGATGGTTCCCAGGGACGCGAGGTAAGGCGCAAATTCCTCCCCCGCATCGAGGAGCCACACCGAAAAATCGTCCTTTCCGACCGGGGGTCGCCGCAGGGCATCCAGGAAGTGATAATAAACGCTCCCGTTGGTCATCCGTTGAATGGCGGGGGCAAGTTCCTTCGGATTCCGGACCCGCTCCCCGGTGTCGAAGACCACGGTCGTCGCTTCCTTGAAGAGGAACTCGTCCCCGTGCCGGACCCACGGGACCATCGTCAGCTCCCCGAGCCGGTCGTCGATGACGTCCAGGGTGGCCGCCCGCACTTCCTCCATCCCCCCCGGGACGTAGGGATCGAGGATCCCCAGTCTTTCCGCCAGCACGCGGTCGCGCAGGTACAGCTTCGACCAGACCGCGAAATCGTTCCGATAGTCGGGGTCGTCGAACGTCGGCCGCAGCGTGGTTTCGCAGAAATGGTGGTACAGAACATTTTCGCCGCAGACTGCGATCCGGTCCCGCAGCTCCCGAAGGTTCATCGCGGGAAGAAGGCCGCTCATCCGGATGAGCAGGGCGCAATCCTTCACTTCAAAGGGGCTCAACACGCCTCGTCTCCAATCTTCGTCCGCTATAAAAAAGGACGAATCCGCGGGACTTTAAGTTTCAGTCCGCGAATGGAAAGACGCGGTTCCTGCATCGAAAGAGGACGCGGAGACGAAGGCGATCTTCGGGGTAAGGGCGGCATTCCCCGTCGTACGGAATGCGGGAAACGCGGCATGCGGATGACAGCGGAAAATCGATTGGGGGCCTCCTGCCTGGGAAAGGGCATGTGCCGTTTCCTCGTCTATGCGCCGGCGGCGGAGAAGGTCGAGGTCCATTTCCTCTCTCCCCGGGAGCGGATGGAATCCCTTTCGAAAGACGGCCGCGGATACCACCACGGTGTCGTAAAGAACGTAGCGCCGGGCGCCCTGTACCGCTACCGCATGGACGGGCAAAGGGCGCGGCCCGATCCCGCCTCCCGGTTCCAGCCCCAGGGAGTCCACGGCCCCTCCCAGGTGGTGGATCCCGGGACCTTTCCTTCCGCGAACCGTCTTTGGCCCGGGATTCCGCTGGAGGCGTACATCCTTTACGAACTTCATGTCGGCACCTTTACCCCCGAAGGGACGTTCGAAGCCGTCATCCCGCGGCTGGACGCGCTGAAGGATCTCGGGATCACGGCGATCGAGCTTATGCCGGTGGCCCAGTTCCCGGGAAGCCGGAACTGGGGGTACGACGGGACATATCCCTTCGCGGCACAGAACAGCTACGGCGGGCCCAAAGGGCTTGCCGGACTCGTCGAGGCCTGCCACCTGCGGGGGTTGGCCGTCGTGCTCGACGTGGTCTGCAATCACATCGGCCCCGAAGGAAACTACCTCGGGGACTTCGGCCCCTATTTCACCGGCCGGTACCGGACCCCATGGGGGCAGGCCGTCAATTTCGACGGCCCCCACAGCGACGAAGTGCGGCGTTTTTTCCTCGAAAGCGCGCTTGCCTGGATCTCCGATTTCCGTGTGGACGCTCTCCGGATCGACGCCATCCACGGCATCATGGACTTCAGCGCCTCTCCCTTCCTGGCGGAGCTTTCCGATGCGGTCCGCGAGCTGGCCTCCCGGGAAAAACGGAAGGTCTTCCTGATCCCGGAGAGCGACCTGAACGACGTACGTGCGGTCTCCCCGAAGGAAACGGGCGGATACGGAATGGACGCCCAGTGGAACGACGACTTCCACCATGCGCTGCACGCTCTCCTGACGGGCGAGAGGAACGGATACTACCGGGACTTCGGAGCCCTTGCGGACCTGGCGAAGGCCCATGCCGACGGCTTCGTCTACGCCGGCCGATATTCCGAGTACCGGAAACGACGCCACGGCAATTCTTCCCGCCGCGTGCCGGCCTCGCGGTTCGTGGTGTTTTCGCAGAACCACGACCAGACGGGAAACCGCCCGGGCGGGGAACGGCTGAGCCGCCTGGTTTCCTTCGAGGCATTGAAGCTTGCCGCGGGGCTCGTTCTCTTCTCCCCCTTCCTCCCCCTTCTCTTCATGGGGGAGGAGTACGGGGAGGAGGCGCCGTTTCCATATTTCATCAGCCATTCGGACGAGCCCCTCATCGAGGCGGTGCGAACGGGGCGAAAAGAAGAGTTGAAGGCGTTCGGATGGGAAGGCGAGCCGCCCGATCCCCAGGACGAATCCACCTTCCTGATCGCCAAGCCGAACCCTTCACTCCAACGCCGTAAACGGAACCGGATCCTGCGGGAGTTTTACCGGGAACTGATCCGCATCCGCAAGGGACATCCCGCCCTCTCCCATTTGAGCAAGGAGGAGATGGATGTCTCCCTCCTCGGCAAGAATGAGGTCCTCCTCGTGCGGCGCTGGAACGGGGCCGCTCAGGCCGCCGCGGCGTACCATTTCGGCGATTCCCCGGTCTCCCTCGCGCTTTCTCTCCCAACGGGACGGTGGGAGAAACTGCTCGATTCCTCCGACGGGCGGTGGGGCGGGGACGGCGGCCTGGCCCCGGCGGGCCGGGCGGTGCGAAATAAAGTAGCCGTTTCCCTGAAACCGAAATCGTTCGTGCTTCTATCCAAAGCATAGGGACGCCTCAAACGATGGAACGGTATCTCTGCATCCACGGCCATTTTTACCAACCCCCCCGGGAGAACCCCTGGCTGGAGACCGTCGAGCTGCAGGATTCCGCCTACCCGTACCACGACTGGAACGAGCGGGTTTCCGTCGAGTGCTACGCACCCAATTCCGCGTCGCGCATCCTGAACGTCGACGGCCGGATCGATAAGATCGTCAACAACTACAAAAAGATCAGCTTCGATTTCGGCCCCACGCTCCTTTCCTGGCTGGAAGAGAAGGACCCGGAGGTCTATCTGGCGATCCTCGCGGCCGACCGCGAAAGCCGCCAAACCTTCTCCGGCCACGGCTCCGCCCTTGCGCAGGCGTACAACCACGTCATCCTCCCCCTGGCGAACCGGCGCGACAAGCAGACACAGATCTATTGGGGGATACGGGACTTCGAGCGCCGCTTCGGCCGGAAGCCGGAGGGGATGTGGCTCCCCGAAACCGCAGTGGACCTGGAAAGCTTGCAGATCATGGGGAAGATGGGGATCCGCTTCACGATCCTGGCGCCCCACCAGGCCGCCAGGGTGCGGAAGAAAGGGAGCCGCGACTGGGAAGACGTGAGCGGCAGCCGGATCGACCCGACCGCGTCCTATGAAGCGAAACTGCCGTCCGGGCGGAAGATCTGCCTCTTCTTCTACGACGGTCCGATTTCCCGCGCGGTGGCGTTCGAAGGCCTGCTTGGCAGCGGGGAACTGTTCGCCGGCAGGCTCCTGGGCGGCTTTCCGGAGTCTCCTCCTTCCGGCCCCCCGCTGGTTCACATCGCAACCGACGGGGAGACGTACGGCCACCATCATCGATGGGGAGAGATGGCCCTTTCCTACGCGTTGCAGCACATCGAAACGAACGGCCTGGCGCGGATCACGAATTACGGGGAGTTCCTCGACATCCATCCTCCGACGCATGAGGTGGAGATCATCGAGAACACCTCCTGGAGCTGCAACCACGGGATCGAACGGTGGCGCACCCACTGCGGGTGCAACTCGGGGGGGCACCCCGACTGGAACCAGGAATGGCGCGCTCCTCTCCGGCTGGCGCTGGACCGGCTGCGGGACGATCTCTCCGTCTTCTTCGAAGAGCATGGG
Organism: Deltaproteobacteria bacterium; assembly: GCA_016219515.1. Taxonomy (GTDB): domain Bacteria; phylum Desulfobacterota; class Deferrimicrobia; order Deferrimicrobiales; family Deferrimicrobiaceae; genus JAENIX01. The sequence goes on along the minus strand of JACRMU010000085.1, from coordinate 5,336 downwards.
CGAAGGCTGTTGAAAAATCCCTGGGCGGCGCGGGACGATTACATCGAGGTCCTCCTCGACCGTTCCCCGGAGAGCGTTTCCGCGTTCCTCGGAAGGCACGCGGTCCGCAAATTGTCCGAGAAGCAGGAAACCGAGGCGCTGAAGCTCCTGGAGAGCCAGCGACATGCCCTGTTGATGTACACGAGCTGCGGCTGGTTCTTCGACGAGATCTCCGGCATCGAGACCGTCCAGGTCCTGCAGTACGCGGGAAGGGCCCTCCAGCTCGCCGACGGAGCCGGAGGCGGCGGAATGGAAACCGGGTTCCTCGAAAGGCTCGAAGGCTGCCGGAGCAATATTCCCGAGCACCGGGACGGCCGGAGCGTCTACGAAAAATTCGTGAGGCCCGGGATGCTGGACCTTCGGAAGGTCGGCGCCCATTACGCGGTGAGCTCCCTGTTCGAGAAATACGAAGACCGGGCGCGGCTGTTCTGCTACGAGGTGGAGGGGGAAGACTTCCATTCCCTGAATTCCGGAGAGGCGCGGCTGGCCGTCGGGAGGGCGAAGGTCGCATCCTCCGTCACGCGGGAGACCGACCGGTTCGGTTTCTGCGTGCTGCACCTGGGCGACCACAACGTCAGCGGCGGCATCCGGGAATACCGGGGCGAGGAGGATTTCGGCACGGTCCTCCAGGAGATCAGCGGCATCTTCCGGAGCGCCGATCTTCCGGAGACCCTCCGCGCGGTCGACCGGACTTTCGGAGCCGACACCTACTCCCTGAAGCACCTCTTCCGGGACCATCGAAGAAACGTCCTCAAGATGCTCATGAAAAAACCGAAAGCGGATGCCCTCGCCCTATACCGGCGGACGTACGAACAGAACGCGCCGCTTTTGCGTTTTCTTCTGGAGGTGGGGCACCCTCTCCCCCGCCTCTTCCTCTCCGCGGCGGAACTGGCGATCGGCTCGGAACTCCGGGAGGCGTTCGAGGCCGAGGAGCCCGACCTGGAAAAAATCAACGGGCTGCTCGAGGAGGCGGGGATCTTCCGCATTCCTCTCGACGAGGGGGGGCTGGCCTATGCGCTCGCGAAAACCGTCGAAGGGATCGCCGCCAGATTCCGCGCGGCTCCGACGGAACTTTCCCTCCTCCAATCCCTCGAGGCGGTCGTCGGGATGGGCCGGGCCTTGCCGTTCCGGGTGGACTTCCGGAAAACCCAGAACCTCTTCTACGAGATGCTGCAATCCGTCTATCCGGTTTTCCTCCAACGGTCCGCCGGGGGAGACGAACGCGCCGAGGAGTGGGTGCGGCGCTTCACGGGCCTTGGGGAGAAACTTTCCATCCGGGTAACGGGAGAATAACGCCTTGGCGGCCCTTCGGATCCCCATCGCCACCTACCGGTTGCAGTTCCACCGCAGGTTCCGGTTCGAAGACGCCCGGGCGCTCGTCCCTTACCTGGACGCGCTCGGCGTCACGGACCTCTATGCCTCTCCTCTTTTCCAGGCCCGGAAGGAAAGCACCCACGGATACGACCTGACGGATCCCACCCGGTTCCATCAAGCCCTGGGCCCCGAGGAGGAGTTCGATGCGCTGGCCGCCGCCCTGAAGGAGCGGGAGATGGGTCTTCTTCTGGACATCGTCCCCAACCACATGGCCGCCAGCAGCGAAAACCGGTGGTGGACGGACGTCCTGGAAAGCGGCGCAGGATCGTCCTATGCCCCGTTCTTCGACATCGACTGGCACTCCTCCAAGAAGGCGCTGGAGAAAAAAATCCTCCTCCCCATCCTCGACGGTCCGTACGGGAGAGTCCTCGAAAACCGGGAGCTCTCCCTTCACCTCGAGAAAAGCGGGGTGATCGTCCGCTGCGGCGACGCGAAGCTGCCCCTTTCGATCAAGTCGCACCTTCGGGTCCTCTCCCACCGGATCGAGGCCCTGGAGGAAACCTACGGGCCGGAATCCCCCGTCTTCCGGGAGCTGTGGGACCTCATCGCTTCCATCGAGCGTTTGGCGGAAGGAGCGGCGCCGGACCCCGGCGCGGCCATCGGAAGATTCCGGGAAAAGGAGACGATCCGGCGAACGATTTGGCACCTGTACCGGGGGCGCCCCGAGATCCGGTCCTTCCTCGACGAAAACCTGCGGATCTTCAACGGGCGCAAGGGGGACCCGGAAAGTTTCGAGTTCCTGGACCGCCTCCTGTCGGAGCAGCATTATTGGCTCTCGTACTGGCGGCTCGCCAACGAGGAGATCAATTACCGGCGCTTCTTCGCCATCAGCGAGCTGATCGGCCTGCGGGTCGAGGATTTCGATGTGTTCCACGCTTCCCACGAATTCCTCCTGCGGCTCGTCGCGGAAGGGAAGGTGACGGGGCTGCGGGTGGACCACATCGACGGGCTCTACGACCCCCACGGCTATCTTGAAACCTTACGGGACCGCATCCTTGCACCGGCAGGACACGGCCAGGAAACACCCCCGGGATTCTACCTCCTCGTGGAAAAGATCCTCCAGGGGAACGAAGTTCTCCCCCCCGAGTGGTCGGTGTGCGGGACCACCGGATACGATTTCATGAACACGGCCAACGGGGTCTTCGTCAGCGCGCGGGGCGTCCGGGATCTGGAGGAAATCCATGCGCGGTTCCTCGGCGGAAAAATGGAGTTCGAAGACGTGCTCTACCGGAGCAAGAAGCTCATCATGGAGACGCATTTCGCCGGCGAGATGCACGCGCTGGGAAAACATCTGGGGAGCATCGCCGAGCAGGACCGGTACGGCCGCGACCTTCCGAGGAAAGAGCTACGCCAGGCCATCATCGAAGTGACCGCCTGCTTCCCCGTCTACCGGACGTACCTCCGCGGCCAGGACCTTTCCGCCAGCGACCGGCGCTCCTTCGGCAGGGCCCTCCGGGAGGCCGCCCGCCGCGGCGAAGGGATGAGCGCCCCCGTCCTCGAACTCCTGAAACGGGTGATGATGCCGGAACGTCCGGCGATCCTGTCCGGCGAACAGAGGGAAGACCGCCTCCGGTTCCTGATGCGATGGCAACAGTTCACCGGCCCGATCATGGCGAAAGGGCTGGAGGACACCGCGCTCTACATCTACAACCGGCTCGTCTCGTTGAACGAAGTGGGCGGGGACCCGGCTTCCCACGGCATTCCTCCGTCCGAGTTTCACCGGCGCGCCGCGGCGGCCCTCGCCCGCAGCCCGTACGGGCTGAACGCCACCTCCACGCACGATACGAAACGGAGCGAGGACGTTCGCGCCCGCATCGATGTCCTCTCCGAACTCCCCGGGGAATGGGAGAAACATCTCCTCCTCTGGAACCGCTGGAACGAAGGGAAGAAACGGAAGATCGGCGGCCGGCTCGTCCCCGACCGCAACGAGGAGGTCCTGCTCTACCAGACGCTATTGGGCGCCTGGCCCTTCGACAAGTCCGAAATCCCTGCGTTTGCGGAGAGGGCGGCGAATTACATGGTCAAGGCCGTGCGGGAAGCAAAGGTATATACCCGGTGGGACCTCCCCAACCCCGCGCATGAAGGCGCCGTCCGGGACTTCGTATGTTCCCTCCTGGAAAACAA
>JACRMU010000085.1:0-1786 GCA_016219515.1 Deltaproteobacteria bacterium | reverse complement strand
TGGAAAACAACGGGGAAAACCTGTTCCTCGGGGATTTCCTGTCCTTCCAAAGGAAGATCGCCCACTACGGAGCGATGAACGGCCTTTCCCAGCTCCTTCTCAAGATCGCCTCGCCCGGGGTCCCCGATTTCTACCAGGGGACGGAGATCTGGGAATTTTCCCTCGTGGACCCCGACAACCGGCGCCCCGTGGATTTCGCGAAGCGGGCTTCCCTGCTGAATGCGATGCGGGACCTGGAGGCCCTGGACATCGCGCAACTTGTCCGGGATCTCCTGTCCCGGACGGAGGACGGGCGGATCAAGCTCTTCCTGACGTACAAGGCGTTGAACTTCCGAAGGCGGCACCGCGACCTGTTTTTTTCCGGGTCCTATCTTCCCCTGCCGGTTTCCGGGGGAAAGAAAGAACATGTCCTGGCCTTCGCAAGGGAACGCAACGGGTTCTGGGCGGTCGCCGCGGTCCCCCGCCTGATGACGCGCCTGGTGTCTCCCGGAGAATTCCCCCTGGGTCGAAAAATCTGGGGAACGCAAGGCGGCCTGCTCCTTCCGAAGGGATCCCCGGATCGGTGGAGCAACGCTCTTACGGGAGAAACCCTTCCTGCCTCCGTGGCCGACGGGAAGAAACTGCTCCCCCTGGACGGCGTTTTCAATCATTTCCCCGTGGCACTGCTGGCGGGCAGCGCCATATAAATAAATTCACGGGAAACCGAACCGGAACAGGAGATCCCCTCGTCTCTGCTGGCCGATGCCCAGGAAATCGCCATCATCCCGGGGGTCATCAAGGTCGGATACGCATTGGGAGGGAAATACGGTAAGGGCGTCCTCCTCATCCGGGATATGGATGGCGGTTTGAATTCCCACCTGGGCCCCTCTGTCTGCTATTTCACTTCGACTACCCTCCGCTGGATACCGAACTCGACCGCCTTCTCGACTTCCTCTTCACCCATGGCGACGTCGACGCGGTGGGCGTACCGCCGGTTCATCCGGTCCAGGACGACGCACTCCCCATACCCCTTGATCCGAAGGATCGTTCCCAGGGCGACGAAGTTGGCGGCGCAGACGCTTCGACCTCGTTCGATCAGTCGGCAGAGATCGATCCCCGTCGCTCCGATGCAGGGCTCGTCTCCCGTTTGCTTTCTCACGCCCACGTTGTAGGCGGTAATCTCCCGGACGATCCCGGGGGCCTTCGTCTCCGCGAAACCAGCCCGACGGATTTCCGGGACGGTCGCAGGGGCCTGTAGAACCGGCCACTCGACACGATTTTCCAATATCAAGAACATCACGGCGCTTCCGATGAAGAACAGGATTGTTCTTTTCATCGCAATCCCACCTCCGTTTCAGAAACCGTCGCGGATCTCCTTATGTACGTGGTTTTCTTTCGAAACAGACCCCCCGTTCCGCCGGCCGTGATCGTGTGGTCTCGACCGTCCTGACCTTATAGATCCACCGGGAGATTTCGAAGTTTCCACCGGACCCCATATTGCCGGCCGGCCGGAAGAAGGAACCATGGTTTCGAAGGGGCGTCCGTCCGGGGAAGACTGCAGAGCGGCACCTTATGAAGTTCATGGAAAATCGAATCAAATCGATTCGACCGGCGTCATAATGCAATGGAGAAGAGGTATTCCTTAATTCCAATCGCCGAGAAAGGAGCAACAAGACGATGAAACCGTTCTTATGGGTACTGCTCCCGGCCCTCATCTTGTCCCTGGCCCTCCCGGTTTCGCCGGCGATCGCCGCGAGCAAGGAAACGGCACGGGTGGAAACCGCGGGCGACGTGATGGGAAAGATCA
>JACRMU010000081.1 GCA_016219515.1 Deltaproteobacteria bacterium | reverse complement strand
GAGAACCGGTTCCGGATCTGGCTGGACATCGAGCTGCTTGCGATGGAGGCGATGGCCGAGAAGGGGTGGATCCCCTCCGACGCGCTTTCGCGGGTGCGCAAGCGCGCGAAGTTCGACGTCGCCCGGATCGACGAGATAGAAAAGAAGGTCAAGCATGACGTCATCGCCTTCCTTACCTCGGTGGCGGAGCACATCGGCGACGACTCGCGGTTCCTGCACGTCGGGATGACCAGCTCCGACGTCCTCGACACCTCCTTCGCCGTGCAGATGCGGCAGGCCCTTGCGCTCCTCGTCCGCGAGGCGGAGAAGGTGGTCGAAGTCCTGAAGAAGCGGGCGATCGAGCACAAGGACACCGTGATGATCGGGCGCACCCACGGCATCCACGCCGAGCCGATCACGTTCGGGCTCAAGATGGCCCTGTGGGCGGACGAGATGCGCCGGAACGTCGTCCGGCTGCGCCGCGCGCGGGACGTGATCTCCGTGGGAAAGCTCTCGGGGGCCGTCGGGACGTTCGCCAGCATCGACCCGTTCGTCGAGGAGTACGTCTGCCGGAAGCTGGGGCTGAAGCCCGCGCCCGCCTCGACCCAGGTCGTCCAGAGGGACCGGCACGCGGAGGTGTTCTCCACCCTGGCCGTCGTCGGGTCCTCCCTGGACAAGTTCGCCGTGGAAATCAGGCACTTGCAGCGCACGGAGGTGCTGGAGGCGGAGGAGTACTTCTCGGAGGGGCAGAAAGGGTCCTCCGCGATGCCCCACAAGCGCAACCCCGTCCTTTCGGAGAACCTCTCGGGCCTTTCGCGCCTACTCCGAGGGTACGCCGTCACCGCCATGGAGAACGTGGCCCTCTGGCACGAGCGCGACATCAGCCACTCCTCGGCGGAGCGGGTGATCGGCCCGGACGCCACCATCGTCCTCCACTTCGCCCTCGACCGGTTCCGGGGCCTCATGGAGAAGCTGCTCGTCTACCCCGATCACATGAAGAAGAACCTGGAGCGGACGCGGGGGCTCGTCTATTCCCAGAGGGTCCTGCTGGCGCTGGCCGCGAAGGGCCTTTCCCGGGAGCGGGCCTACGCGGTGGTCCAGAAGGCCGCCATGGAGGCGTGGCGCGAGGAAAAGGACTTTTCCTCGCTGCTCTGGAAGGACCGCGAGGTCCGGGCGCTGCTCCGCCGGAAGGAGTTTGACGAGCTGTTCGACATCGGGTATTACCTGAAAAACATCGACGCGATCTTCGACCGGGTGTTCGGGAACAAGGGATAAAAAGGGGGCGCTTTTCGCTACCGCCCGGCAGTTCCGTATTACAATAAAGCCGTTGGACATTGCGGGGGGAATGCGGTCCGGCCATGTGCGGTATCTTCGGCGTCATCGGGAACCCTGAAGCGGCCAACCTGACCTACCTGGGGCTGTACGCGCTCCAGCACCGGGGACAGGAGAGCGCCGGGATTGCGAGCTCCGACGGGGAGGTGATCACCTTCCACAAGGAGATGGGGCTCGTCGCCGACATATTCTCCGAGGATGTCCTTTCCCGCCTGCCGGGCCACATGGCCATCGGGCATGTCCGCTACTCGACGACGGGGAGCTCGGAGCTCAAGAACGCGCAGCCGTTCGTCGTCGATTTCGAAAGCGGCTCGATCGCGGTCGCCCACAACGGGAACCTGGTGAACACCCATGTCCTGAAGCAGGAGCTCGAGGTCGGGGGCTCCATCTTCCAGTCGACGATGGACACGGAGGTGATCGTCCACCTGATCGCCCGTTCGCGCCGCGGGCGGATCGAGGAGCGGATCGTGGACGCCCTGGCGCAGGTGAGGGGCGCCTACTCCCTCCTGTTCCTGACGCGGGACAAGCTGATCGCCGTCCGGGACCCCCACGGGATCCGGCCGATGGTGCTGGGGAAGATCAAGGGGGGGCACGTCGTCTGCTCGGAATCGTGCGCCCTCGACCTCATCGAGGGCGAGCTGCTCCGGGACGTGGAGCCCGGGGCGAT
>JACRMU010000080.1 GCA_016219515.1 Deltaproteobacteria bacterium | reverse complement strand
GACTTCGCGATCTCCATGAAGGGCGTGAACAGATCGATCGGAACGGGGAAGATGGTCGTCGAGTTGTTCTCGGCGGCCACTTCCCGCAGCGTCTGCAGGAACCGAAGCTGCAGCGCGATCGGCTGGAGGCCGATGATCTGCGCCGCGTCCGCCAGTTTCTGGGCGGCCTGGTACTCCCCTTCCGCGCCGATGATTTTCGCGCGGCGCTCCCGCTCCGCCTCCGCCTGCTTCGCCATCGCCCGCTGCATCTCCTGCGGGAGGTCGATGTGCTTGATCTCGACCTTGGCGACCTTGACCCCCCACGGCTCGGCGTCCTTGTCGAGGATCTCCTGGATGTGCTCGTTGATCTTCTCCCGCTCGGAGAGGAGGTCGTCCAGCTCCGCCTGTCCGCAAACCGACCGCAGGGTCGTCTGGGCCAGCTGGGATGTGGCATAAAGATAATTCTCGACGCTGACGATCGCCCGGTTGGGGTCCAGCACGCGGAAGTAGAGCACGGCGCTCACCTTGATCGAGACGTTGTCCCGGGTGATCACGTCCTGAGGGGGGACGTCCATCGCAACGACGCGCAGGTCCACGCGGACCATCTTGTCGATGACGGGGATGAGCAGGATGAGCCCCGGCCCTTTCGCGCCGATGACCCGGCCCAGCCGGAAGATCACCCCGCGCTCGTACTCGTTCAGGATCTTGATGGCGCTGTACAGGAACAGGATTGCGATGATCACGAGCGCAAGATACGGAACCATTCCGATTTCTCCTTCCCGACGGAATACGTTGAAGAGCAGGTAACCCAGACCTTTCATCAGGGAAGCCAGGGGGCCGCTTCCTCCTTCCTAATAATGCACACTACTGGGAATCCCGGAATGCGCTACGCCTCCGGGGCTCCCCCGTCGCGGGTCGCCTTGGCTTCCCCTACCCATTCGTATTACGTGCCCCTCGGTTATCTCCCAGTGGTTGGCCATGATGCTCGGTATGCCAAGCTTCGCCTCCCTTGTTGGGTGGGTTCCACTACAGTCGGTGTCGCCTGCGGCTCCCGCGAGGGCGACCCCTCCGGCGTACGCGCTTTCAGGGATTATCACGATCCGGGTCCACATGTAGGAATCGAGCGTTATTCTATCGGCGGGCATTCTTCGGCTCCACGATAAGCGTCATCCCGTCCCGTCCGAGGACCGTCACCTTGTCCCCCTTCTTCAGGGGGACGCCGCACCGGGCGGTCCACCACTCCCCGGAGACGAACACCTTCCCTTCCCCCGTGAAGTCCTCCATCGCATCGCCGGTTTCGCCGATCAGCCCTTCCGCGCCGGTGACGGGCTTGCGCAGCTGGCTGCGCACCGCCAGCGTGACGACCGTCGTGAAGAAGAGCACCGACGCCCCGACCATGACGGCGATCACCCCCCAGGAGATCCGCAGCCAGGGATCGGCCGACGCGCGGAACAGCATCAAACTCCCCAGCAGCATCGCGACGATCCCGCCGATGGTCAGCGCGCCGTAGGAGTGGACCTTGACCTCCAGGATGAACAGGACGACCGCCAACGCGATCAGCAGGAAGCCGGCGTAGTTCGCCGAGAGGGTCTGCAGGGAGTAGAAGCCCAGGATCAGGGAGATCCCGCCGACGACGCCGGGAAAGACCGCGCCGGGGTTGGAGAGCTCGAAGAAGATCCCGTAGATCCCGATCATCATCAGGATGTAGGCGATGTTGGGATCGGCCAGCGAGGAGAGGATCCTGTGGCGCAGCCCCATCGGGTACCGGGTGACCGCGAGCCCCTTCGTGCGCAGGACGATCGTCGCCTCTCCCTTGCGGATCTCCTTCCCGTCCACGCGGGCCAGCAGGTCGGAAAGCGACGGCGCGATAAAATCGATGACGTTCTTCTCGAGGGCGTCCTTTTCCGTGAGGGAGGTGCTCTCCCGGACGGCGCTCTCCGCCCACGCGGCGTTGCGCCCCTTCTTCTCCGCAAGGGATCGGGCGTACGCGGCGGCGTCGTTCTCGACCTTCTTCGCCATCGTGTTGTCCATCCCGCCGCCCCCGACGCTCACCGGGTGGGCCGCGCCGATGTTCGTGCCGGGCGCCATGGCGGCGACGTCCGAGGCCAGCGTGATGAGGACCCCGGCGGAAGCCGCGCGCGCCCCGGACGGCGATACGTAGACGGCCACGGGAATTTTCGTCTTGATGATTTCCTGGACCATCTGCCGCATCGCGGAGTCGAGGCCGCCGGGCGTGTCCATCTCGAGGACCAGGAGCGCCGCGTTCGCCTCTTCCGCCTTTTCGATGGCGGAGGACAGGTAGTCGGCGGTGACCGGGTTGATGGAGGCGGCGATCGTCGCCACCACCACTTCGCGGGGGGCTTCCGCCGCCGCGAAAGCGCGCAGGGAGAGAACGGCGATCCCGAGGATCAGCACGGAAAGGAAGAACCGCTGGCGCTGCCGCTTCGTCACGAGGACCTCTTCCGGTACACGGCGAACTTAAGATACTCGGTTTCCGGCACTCCGAGGAGGACCGGGTGATCGGCGGGCTGCCCCCCCGAGGCCACCAGCTCCAGGTCCGCCCCCGCATCCGCGGCGGCCGCCCGAAGCACCTCCTTCCATTTCGCCACATCGACCTGCTGGGTGCAAGAAGCGGTGGCGAGCATTCCGCCGGGGGCGAGAAGGGACATTCCCATCCGGTTGATGTCCTTGTAGCCCCGCAGCGCCCCCTCCTTCCCCTCCCGCGACTTGGCGAAGGAAGGGGGATCGAGCACGACCAGGTCGAACCGCAGCGAAGAGGCGGCAAGCGTACGCAGCTCCGCGAAGAGGTCGGCCGCCTTCCCCTCCCACCGTTCCGACATGCCGTTCCTCCGGGCGTTTTCCCAGGCGGCGGATACCGCGGAAACGGAGGCGTCGACCGCCAGGACGCTCTTCGCGCCCCCCGCCAGGGCGTAGATCCCGAAGCCCCCCGTCGAACAGAACCCGTCGAGCACGCGCTTCCCCCCGGCCAGCTTCCGCACGATCCGCCGGTTCTCCCGCTGGTCGAGGAAAAACCCCGTCTTCGGCCCGCCCTCCACGTCGACGGCGAACCGGAGCCCGTCCATCGACACTTCCTCGCGGGGCTCTCCGCCGCCCCACGCCGGCCCCTTGCGCTCCGGAAGGCCCTCCCGCTTCCGCCCGCTTCCCTCCGACCGCTCGTAAACGAGGCGGCAGGGAAACGTCTCCACGAGCGACTCGACGATCTCCTCGCGGGCGGCCTCCATCCCCGCCGTCAATATCTGGGCGCAGAGAACGGAGCCGTACCGGTCGACGATCAGCCCGGGGAGAAAATCCCCCTCGGAATAGACGAGACGCAGGGCGGTTTCGCCTCCGAGCCCTGATTCCGCCCGCCTTCGCAAGCTTTCCGAAAAGCGTTCGCGGAAGAACGCCTTGTCCGGCGACGCCTCTCCCCGGGAAACCATCCGCAGCGCGATCCGGCTGGCAAGGTTGAGCGTCCCCGTTCCGAAAAACTCCTCCGCCCGGGAGAAAACCCGCACCCACGCGCCGGGCGGCAGGGAAACCGGGAGGTCGCGCAGGTCGTCCCCGAAAACCCAGAGGTGGCCGGCCCGAAGCCGCTCTTCCCCCTTCCTGCTCAGCCGGACGGCAGGGAGCTGCGCTTCCATATCATTTCAAACCGAGGCGTCCCGCCAGCTGGTCGAAATCCGCGAAGACCTCCGCCTCCCGGGTCTGGTTGCGGAGGATGAAGGCCGGGTGGAAGGTGGGAAGCACAGGAACCCCTTCGAATTGCCGCCACGTCCCCCGCACCCGCGAGATCTTCTCGTTGGTGTCGAGGAGGTACTGCATCGCGACGGAACCCAACGCGCAGATCATCTCGGGACGGATCGCGCGGATCTGCCTGCGGAGGTACGGAATGCAGGCGGCGGCCTCCGCGGGGAGAGGCGCCCGGTTGCCCGGCGGACGGCATTTCACGATGTTGGCGATGTAGACGTCCTTCCGCGCAAGACCGATGCGGGCGATCCACTGGTTGAGACGCCGGCCGGCGGCGCCGACGAACGGCTCGCCCTGCCGGTCTTCCTCTTCTCCCGGCCCCTCGCCCACGAACATCAGGCGGGCGCGGGGATTTCCGACTCCGAAGACGACGGTTCGGCGCCCGGAGCAAAGGGGGCATCCGCGGCACTCGACCAGATCTTTCCGGATGTCATCCAGGCTTTCCCCCTCCCCTGCCGCGCCCGAAGGCGCGGGCGCCGCCGTCCGGGATGCGGCCTGCCCCTCTTCACGGGTCCGCGACCCGCTCCTTGGAACGGGGATGTAATCGATCCCGATCTCCCGCAGGTATGCGGCGACCATCTTCGCGGAAACTTTTCCGGTCATCGGCGGAACAGCTTCCCGTTGAGCGCAAGCCACACTCCCACCGCGATGCCGTCCTTGGTGGCCAGCGGCAGCTCCCGGATCTCGCCGTCGGGGAAGAAGACCCGCACCTCGTTGTCGTCCGACTCGAACCCGATGTCGGCCCTCGACACGTCGTTGGCCACGATCGCGTCCAGGTTCTTCCGACGCATCTTTTCCCGCGCGTTGCGCGCGAGGTCGTCGGTCTCCGCCGCGAACCCGACCAGGACCCGCTTCCCCTTCTTCTTCCCCAGGGTCTCGAGGATGTCCACCGTGGGAGACAGCTCCAGCCGGTAGTCGAAGTCTTCCTTCTTGATTTTCACGGACGCGGACTTCTTCGCCTTGAAGTCGGCGACGGCGGCGCACATCACGACGACGTCGGCGTCCTCCGCCGCGCGGGAGACCGCGGAGAACATCTCCTCCGCCGTCCGGACGCGCACCGTCGCCAGGAAGGGGGGGTCGGGAAGGGCCGTCGGGCCGGACACCAGCGTGACCTGCGCCCCCATGCGGCAGGCGGCGCGGGCCATGGCGAACCCCATCTTTCCCGAGGAGCGGTTCGAGACGTAGCGGACAGGATCCAGGGGTTCCGCCGTCGGCCCGGCGCTCACGACCACCTTCTTCCCCGCCAGCGGCTTTTCCGTCAGCAGATTGCGCGCCATCTCGAGGATCTTCCCCACGTCGGCAAGCCGCCCGGGCCCCACCGTCCCGCAGGCGAGCTCCCCCTCGCCGGGCTCGACGAAGTGAAACCCCCGCGATTTCAGGACCGCCAGGTTCTCCTGGACCGCCGCGGAGGCGTACATCTGCGTGTTCATCGCGGGGGCGATCAGCACCGGCGCCGTCGTCGCCATCACCACCGTCGAGAGCATGTCGTCCGCGATCCCGCCGCGGATCTTCCCGATGACGTTCGCCGTAGCCGGCGCGATCAGCAGCAGGTGGGCGCGCTGCGCGAGGGAGATGTGCCCGATCTCCGATTCCGAGATCAGGTTGAACATGTCCATCACCACCGGGTTCTTCGACAGCGTCTGGAGCGTCAGCGGCGTGATGAACTGCGCCCCCGACTGCGTGAGGATCACCTGGACGTTCGCGGACTCCTTGCGGAGCTCCCGGACGATCTCGCACGCCTTGTAGGCGGCGATCCCTCCCGTCACCCCCAGGACCACCTCCTTGCCGGAGAAAATGCCCATCTCTACCAGCCCCCCGTGAAGAAAGGATTGGAACGCTTTTCCTCGCCGACCGTGGTCGCCGGGCCGTGCCCGGGAAACAGCACCGTGTCGTCGGGGAGGACGAAGATCTTCTCTTTCACCGCCGCGATCAACGCGTCGTAATCGCCCCCGGGCAGGTCGGTCCTGCCGATCGACCCCGCGAAAATGAGGTCTCCGACGAAGGCCATCTTGTTTATGATGTAGGACACGCAGCCCGGGGTGTGTCCCGGAGTGTGCGCCACGCGGAACTCCCCTTCCGCGAAGGGAACGGAATCGCCGTCGGCCACGTGGACGTCGGGCGGCGGCGGGTCCGGGACCCACAGGCCGAACATGAGCCCCTGCCGCCTCGCGGTCTTCATCCTCGCAACGTCCGCTTCGTGCAGATAAATGTCCGCTCCCGTTTTCTCACGGAGGAGCGCCACGGCGCCCACGTGGTCGAAATGGCCGTGGGTGAGCAGGATCTTGGCCACGGAAAGGCCCAGGTCTCCGATCCGGGAGAGGATCGACGGCCCGTCGTCGCCCGGGTCGATCACCGCCGCCTTCCGCGAGGCCACGTGCTCGAGGAGATAGCAGTTCACCGCGAGCGGCCCCACCTCCATGGCGTGCACGCGGAACGGATCGCCTCCGGTCACAGCTTCCCGCTCCAGGTTTGGAACAGCTCGGCGTAGTGCGCGGCGAGGTCCTCCGCGTTCCGCCGGCCCTCCGCCTCGACGCACAGGTGGAAATAGGCCTCGTCCTGGCTCGGGTAGATGAGCACCCAGTCCTCCCCGTGGAAGATCTTCACCCCGTCGACGAACTGGCTCGGCTTCCCCTTGGCGTGGTTCGCCAGGAAGCGCATCAGGGCCCCCTTGTTCTCCCAGGCGCAGGGGATCTTCTTCTGCACGAACACCGTCGGAGGGATCTCCCGGAGGACGTCGGAGAGGGCGCGGTCCTCCCCCGCCAGGAGCTCCATCAGCTTGACGATCCCGAACATCCCGTCGAAGGCGGGCTGGAACCGCGGGAAGGCGCAACCCCCGTTGCCGTCGCCAACGAACACCACCCCCTCCCGGGCGGCCGTCTCCATCTGGGACCGTGCCAGCGTCCGGGTGCGCACCACGTCCATCCCGTACTTCCCCGCGATCTTCTCGATGTTGCGGGAAGCGGTCACGGGTACGCCCACCAGCCCTTTCCGGCTCTGCCGGCACACCAGCAGGGTGAAGACCTGTAGGGCCACCCAGTCGGGCAGAAGGTCGCCCTTCTCGTCGATCAGGAAGATCTTCTCGCCGCCAGTGTCCACCATCACCCCGAAGTCCGCGGAAAGGGACCGCGCGATGGCCGACAGGTGATGGAGCCCCTTTTCGAACTCCTCCTGCGACCGTGTGATCTTGTTCGGGTCCAGCATGGCGTTCAGCGCCACCGTCTCGACGCCGAGCTGCCCCAGGATGCGGGGGAAGATCAGCGCGGAAGCGCCGTAGGAGTAGTCGATCACGACGTTGAACCCCCGGCCGCGGATCGCCTTCGCCTCGACGGACTTCAGGAAGCCGTCCACGTACGTGTCGAACCCGCCCACGGGGAAGGAGATCTGCCCCGTCTCCTCGATCTCGGCCCGCACGAAGTCCTCCCGGAAGAAAAGCGACTCGATGTTCTTCTCGAACCCCATCGAGAGGTCCAGGCCGGTGTCGTCGAAGAACTTGAGGTCGATGAACTTCGGGTTGAACGGGCTCTTCCGGGTGTGCACGCCCCCGCGCTCGTCCCGGTGGCTCCGCGCGAGGAACCGCACCACGGGAAGCGGCGTCACGCCGTAGTCGTGGACGTCGACCCCGACCGAGAGCATCCCGGTCATGATCGCCCGGTTGATCATCCGGGACGCCTTGTGGCTGTCCCGGCTGGTGGACAGGACCACCTTCCTCCCGAAGGTGGCGGCGTACGCGGCGCCCAGCTTGGCGGCGAACTCGGGCGAGATCTCCAGGTTCGCCAGGCCGTAGATGCCGTAGGCGCCGAACAGGGAGCGCGCCCACTTCTCCCCCCAGATGAGCGAGGAGGAGAGCACCGCGCCGTCCTCGACCACCTTGTGGGGCCAAACTTTCACGTTCGCCTTGACGACCGCGCCGGTCCCGATGCGGCAATGGTCGCTGACGACCGCCCGCTCGGCGAGGAAGGCGCCGCCCCGGATCTCGCAATCGGAGCCGACGATGTTCTCGAGGAGCCGCACCCCCTTGTGGATCACCGTCCGGGGCCACACGACCGACGACTGGATGACGGCGCCGTCCTCCACGACGCACCCGTCACCCAGCACGGAATTTTCCGCGGCGACCCCGCCGCCGACGGTGCAGTCTTTCCCGAGGACGACGTTCTTCAGGTCGGCGGTGTAATCGACGTGGGTGTTATTGCCGATCCAGACGTTCCCGGTCCCGACCTTCTTCCCTTCGAACTCGATCGACGCGTTCCCCGCGAGGATGTCCAGGTGCACGTTCAGGTACTCGGAGAGGTTCCCCACGTCCTTCCAGTATCCTTCGGCGATATATCCGAGCAGGCGGTCGCCCCGCGCGAGCATCGCCGGGAAGAGGTTCTTGCTGAAATCGAAGTTCTTCTTCGCGGGGATGAGGGAGAGCACTTCGGGCTCGAGGATGTAGATCCCGGTGTTGATCGTGTCGGAGAACACCTCCCCCCAGGACGGCTTTTCGAGGAAGCGCTCGATCCTGCCGTCCTGCTCCG
>JACRMU010000079.1 GCA_016219515.1 Deltaproteobacteria bacterium | reverse complement strand
GCCGCGCACGACGATTCGGTCGAGGGCCACGACGTCTACCTTCCGGCCTGCGCCATCTCCGCGGCCATCCGGATCGCGGCGAGGAGGCTATCGGGGCCGGCTGTCCCCTTCCCGGCGATGTCGTAGGCGGTGCCGTGGTCCACCGACGTCCGGATGACGGGTAGCCCCATCGTCACGTTGACCCCGTCCGCGAAGTGGACGAGCTTCAGGGGGATCAGCCCCTGGTCGTGCGTCATCGCGACCACGACGTCGAACTCCCCCCCCCAGGCGCGGTAAAAGACCGTGTCGGGAGGATACGGTCCGGTGGCGTCGATCCCCGCCCCCCTGCAGGCGGCAACGGCCGGCGCGACCATCGTGGCCTCCTCGTCCCCGAAGAGCCCCCCCTCTCCCGCGTGGGGGTTGACCCCCGCCACGGCGATCCGGGGAAACTTCCTTCCCATGTATTTCCGGAAAAATGCGTCGGTGATCCGGATCGTACGTTCGATGACCGCGGGGGAAAGAAGTTCCAGCGCCCGGCGCAGCGACACGTGGATGGTGGCCAGCGCCACCCGCAGCCGCTCGCCGGCCAGCATCATGACCACCTCGGCACCTCCGCACATCTCCGCCAGGAACTCGGTGTGCCCCGGGTGCGGCACGCCTGCAATCTTCAGCCCCTCCTTCGTGATGGGGCAGGTGACGACGGCGTCCGCCCGGCCGGCAAGGACGTCCGAGGCCGCCGCGCGGATGTACTCCGCCATCGCGCGCGATCCCGCCGCCGTCAATTTGCCGAACGGGACTTCCTGTGGAGAAAGAGAGGACAAGGGGAGAACCGCGATCCTGCCCGGACCGGGCTGCCGGCCGGCTCCCGCCGGCACGATCTCGAGAGACGCCCCGACGACGGCGGCGGCGCGGCGGAGGATCTCCACGTCCCCGTACACCACCGGCGTGCAGGCGGAAAAGACCTCCGGCCGGGCATGCGCCATCGCGACGATCTCCGGTCCGATCCCCGCCGGGTCCCCCATCGTCACGGCGATCCGAGGCAATTTCCTGGCGCTATCGGGGCCCATCGGTTCTTCCGTCTGCCGGTTCAACCCGCAAGCTTCCGGAGGATCTTCTCGATCTGGCGGTGGTGCTGCCGTTCGTGCCCCACGACGAGGAGGCACGGCCACTCATAGAGGTTGAGGTTGCCGAAGAGGAGATGGGGGAACTCCGTGCTGCGCGGGTCCGCCCCGGCGAGCATCTCCAGCGACACGCGCATCTGGCGGCGGACTTCCGCCGCGCGCGCGAGCAGCTCTTCCTTGCCGACCCCGCCGGAAGGGATCGCCGCTTCCGGCGCCTGCGCAACCGCCGCCGGGGGGGTTTTCGGGGGACGAACCGCAAGGACCGAATCGTCGGCGGGATACGGGGGGAGTTTTCCCGCGTTCTCCTTCAGGCACTTCCGGATCACCTTGCTCGTCCCCGTCTCGGCGATGAGCAAATGCTCCAGGATCTCGGCAACGGACCACTCGCCGTCCACCCGGCGGGCGAAATCCGCTTCGGAGAGGCCCCTCGCCGCGCCAAGGGTGATCTCCCGGATCTTCTCCATCTCGGTCCACAGTTCCTCGAGCTTGCGCGGAAGCATCGCTTTTTCTCCTTGGCCTACAGCCGGATGTCGATCGACGCCGATTTTTTCAGCTCCGCCAGGATGTCGGCGTACGCCTTCTCGCTGCGGCGGTCCGCGATCTCCTCCGCGAGCGTGTCCTTCAGCGCGGCGAACTCCGGCAGCGTTCCGCCCTGCCGTTCCTTCACGTGGACGAGGTACGCCCCGTTCTCGGTGTAGAAGGGGGGGGAGGTGTCGCCGGTGCGCAGGCGCCGGATCTCCTTCCGGATCTCCGGAAGCAGGTCGGCGGTCTTCACGAAATCCGAGGAGTGCACCGACGCGCCCGGGAGGGTCTTCGAGAGAAGCTCCGCCACGTCGGGAAGCGTCCGCCCGGACCGGACGTATTCGCTCGCCTGCTGCGCGGCGATCCGCAGGCGGACAACCCGTTCGGCCCCCGCCTCCTCCGGCGGAAGCGGCAGGTAAAGGGTCATGAGCCGGACTTCCCCCCCTTCCCGGAACCGCTCGGCGTTCTCCCGGTAGTAGATCTTGACCTCCTCGTCCGTGACGGTCACTTCCTTGAGTTTCTTCGCGCGGACGATCGCCCCCCGCTCCATTTGCCACCGCAGCTTTCTGCGATATCCTTCCATCGTGATCCCTTCCCGGGCGAGGGCCTCCGCGAATTCGGCGTCGGAGAGGTTGTTCGTCTTGCGGACCGATTCCACCGCCCGGGTGATGTCCAGCTCGGGGATCGCCTGCCCCATCTTCGTCAGCTCGCGACGGAGCAGGACCGACTCGACCAGCGTCTCGATCCAATGGAGGACCCGGCGGGTGTCCTTCTCCTCCCGCAGGTAGAGGTCCGCGTCGCCCACGGGGATGCCGAGCCCCTCGGCCGCAGCATCGCGGACTTCGGAAAAGGTGATCGGCTCCTCTCCCACCACGGCGACGACGCCGTCGACGACCCTCGCCCATCCGGAAGAAGCCGCCGCCGCAAGGCAGAAGCAAAACAGGATCGCCGCAATCCGCGCGTTTCTCATTTTCCCCCCTCCGTCATCTGATCGAGGAGCGACTCCTGGACGCGGATGTCGGCCTTCCCGACCTGCGCCCGGAGCCACGCCCGGAATGCTTCCTCCCTGCGGCCGCGAAGCAGCTCCTCGCGGATTTCCGGAGCCGCGGCGGCCAGCGTAAGGGTCCGGGCCGGCTCCCTGCGGACCACCACGAAAAGGCTGAAGCTCCCCTCCCGCGGCGCGACCCCGCTGACGCCGCCCTCCTTCAATAAGAATAGCTCCGCGGCGATCTCCTCCGGAAGGTCCTCCCGGGTTACATCCCCAAGGTCGGCCGCCGTGGGCCGGACGTCGCCGGCGGAGAAACGCTCGACGACCTTATCCGGGCTCTCCCCTTCCTGGATCCTCCTGCGGGCGTCCCGGGCGCTTCCTTCCGAATCGAACAGGAACTGGCGCACGCGGATCCGCTCGGGGCGCGACAGCTCCTTCGACCGGCGGCGGAAAATCTCCTCCACCTCCTCCCGGGACACCGACGCGCGGGATTCGGCGATCGCCGCCGCGGCCTTCCGGTACAAGAGGGATCGCGCAAGCCCGGCCCGCCACGTCTCCATGTCCCTCCCCGTCTGGAGAAGCGCCTTCTCCAGCCCTCCGGGAGGGAAGTCGGCACGGAACCGCTCGATCTCCTTCTCCACCTCGGACCCGGAGACGGACACTCCCAGCCGTTCCCCCTCCGAAAGGACGATCGCGCGATCGATCAGAAGGCGAAGCGCTTCCTGCGCCTCCCCGCGGCCGGCGCTTTTCGTGGAGAGGGAAGGCGCAAGCCCTCTCCGCGCGGCGATCTCGTTCTTCAGCTCTTTCAAGGTGATGCGGGCCCCGTTGACCTCGGCGACGACGACGTCCGCGTCGGAGCGGGGGGCCGGCTCTCGCGAGCAGGAAAAAAGAAGGGCCGCCAAGGCGGCGGCAAGCGCCAACCGGAAAGGAACGCGGGCGGGAAACGAGGGCATTCAGGGAGACGCCGTTTCAGCGCCCTCCGTGCGGCGAGACCGCGCCGCCGGCCGGGGCCGGTTCCTGTCCCGCCGGCTTGCCGGAGAGATCCGGCGGAGGGGCCGGTCCCCCTTGCGGCATGCCCACCATCTGGATCTTCGCCTTCAGCTTCACCTGCGAAAGGAGCGTCTCGAACGCATCCCGCTGCGCCTGTTCCCGCAGGTCGGCCGCGATCTGTCCCTTCACCTCTTCGAAGGGCTGCGTACCGGCGGGCTTCTTTTCCCCCACCTGGACGAGGTGGTATCCATACGAGGTCCGCAAGGGGCCCGCCATCGAGCCGGTCGGCGCGGCGAACGCCGCCGTCTCGAACGTCTTGTCGAATTTTCCCCGCTCGATGAGGCCCAGGTCGGCCGCGACCCCTCCCTCCTTCGACGCCGCCTTCATCAGCTCCTCGAACGGCGTTCCGCCTTTCGACCGCCGGGCCATCTCCTCGGCCTTCGCCCGGTCCTTGAACAGCACGTGGCTCACCCGCACCCGCTCGCCCACCCGGAACGACTCGGCGTTCGCCTCGTAGAACTTCCGCAGCGATTCCTCGGAGAGCCCCGGCGCCTTCTCCGTCACGTCCCGCAGCAGCGCTTCGAGGAGGATCGACCTGCGCGCCATGTTCAGCCGTTCGCGGACTTCCTCCCGGCGGTCGAATCCCCGCCGCAGCGCCTCCTGCATCAGGAGGTCCCGCGTGATCAAGCTCTCCAGGAACTGCGTCCTGCCCGACGGCGTGTCCAGGATCGGCCGGACGTAGGGAGGAAGCGACTTCGCCTCTTCTTCCAGCGTCGCCTCGGTGATGGGCTGGCCGTTGACCATCGCCAGGACCTTCTCCGCCTTTCCCTTGTCCCCTCCGCTGCAGGCACACAGGAACGGAATCGTCCCCAAGAGCAGCACCACGGCAAGCTTGCGCATGCGTCGGCCTCCTTCCCGCCGGTCGATCGTCCCTTCTTTTGAAAGCATTATATGCTACGCCCCGCCGGAAAGCGGTTCAACAGGTTTTTGGCCGCGGAGAGGACCGCCTCCGGGCCTTCTCCCGGGATTTTCATCGCCAGCACCTCGCCGTGAACGAAGAAGAAACTCTTCCTCTCCTTCGTCACCCACCGGGCCAGGAGACTGCGGTCGATCTCCGACCGGTCCGAAAGGGACAGGAAGATCGACCCGTTCCCCCGCTTGAGCTCCCGGACGCCCAATGCGCGCATCCGGTCCCGAAGCCGGGAAAGGTCGCACAGGGCCCTGGCCGGAACGGGAAGCCGGCCGAACCGGTCCAACAGCTCCAGCTCCAGCTCGTCGACCGCGTCCTCCGTCCGCGCCATCGCCAGCTTCCGGTAGAAGTCGAGCCGCACCCCCGCTTCGGGGATGTAGTCGTCGGGCAGGAAGGCCGGGATCCGAAGATCGAGCTCCGGCTCCTCCTCCGAGGCGATCTCCTTCCCGGAGATCTCGGCCATCGCCTCCGAGAGGAGCTGGGTATACATCTCGTATCCCACCTGGTGGATCTGCCCCGACTGGTCTTTCCCCAGGAGGTTCCCCGCGCCGCGGATCTCCAGGTCGTGGGAGGCGATCTTGAACCCCGAGCCCAATTCCGTCAGCTCCTCGAGAACCGCCAGCCGCTGCGCCGCCTCTTTCGTCATCGGCGCGTCCTTCGGCACCAGGAAGTAGGCGTAGGCGCGGTGCCGGTCCCGGCCCACCCGCCCGCGAAGCTGGTACAGCTGGGCGAGCCCGAACCGGTGCGCCTGGTTGACCAGGATCGTGTTCGCGTTGGGAATGTCCAGCCCCGCTTCGATGATGGCGGAACAGAGCAGCAGATCGACGCGGCGCGCGGCGAAGTCGTCCATCGCGAGCGCGAGCTCCCCCTCCTCCATCTGGCCGTGGGCCACTCCGATGCGCACGCCGGGGAGGATTCCTTTGAGGAACCGTTCCATCTCCGGCAGCGTCTGGACCCGGTTGTGGACGAAGAAGGCCTGCCCGCCCCGCCGGATCTCCCGGTCCACCGCCTCCCGGACCGTCTCCTCGGAGAAGGGGAGGACGAACGTGCGGATGGAAAGTCGATCCTCGGGCGGTGTCGCGATGATGCTGATGTCTCGGATCCCGGAGAACGCCATGTGGAGCGTCCGGGGGATCGGGGTGGCCGACAGCGTCAACACGTCCACCGCCGCGCGCAGCCGCTTCAGCTTCTCCTTGTGCGCCACGCCGAACCGCTGCTCCTCGTCGATGACCACGAGCGCCAGGTCCTTGAAGGAGATGTCCTTCTGCAGGAGCCGGTGCGTGCCGATGACGATGTCGACCTTCCCTTGCGCCATTTCCTTCACCACCATCGCCTGGTCGGCTTTCGAACGGAATCGGGAGAGGTTCTCCACACGGACGGGGTAGCCGGAAAGGCGCCTGCGGAAGGTCTGGAAATGCTGCTCGGCGAGGACGGTGGTGGGGACCAGAATCGCCGCCTGCCGGCCGTCGAGCGCGACCTTGAACGCGGCGCGGATCGCCACTTCCGTCTTCCCGTACCCCACGTCCCCGCACACGAGCCGGTCCATCGGGCGGCCCGAGGAGAGGTCTTCCGTGACCTCCCGGATCACCCGCTGCTGGTCCGGGGTCTCCTCGTGGTCGAAGGAGGCCTCGAACTCCCGGTAGATCTCGTCGGGCGGGGCGGAAGGGGGGCGGACCGCAAGCTGCCGCTTCGCCTGGATCGAGACCAGGTCCTGCGCCATCGCGAGCAGGGAGTCGCGCACCCGCTGCTTGGCCCGCTGCCAGGCGGTCCCGCCCAGGCGCGCCAGCCGGGGCCTGGCCTCCTCGGAAGCGATGTAGCGCTGGACGCGCGACATCTTCTCCACGGGGACGAAGAGCCGGTCGCCGCCGGCGTATTCCATGACGAGGAAATCTCCCTCCACCCCCGCGGCCGCGCGGCGCAGCAGCCCCCGGTAGACCCCGACGCCGTGATCCACGTGGACGGCCAGATCGTTCACCCGGATT
>JACRMU010000072.1 GCA_016219515.1 Deltaproteobacteria bacterium | reverse complement strand
TGTCCATCGTCGCTGCGGGTTTCATCGCGGTCGTCCTCGTCGTGGAGGGGTTCTCCGAGTCGGCGGGAAAAGGGGTCCTGTCGCTCTTTTTCGTTTCTCCCCTGGTATTCCTGATCCTGGTCATCTCCTCCCGGATCGTCTACGAACTGGCCATCGTCGTCTTCCGCATCTCCGACCAGACCGCCGAGATCGCGAGGAACACGGCGGAGATCGTTTCCCGAAGGACGGGAGCGCCTCCCCCGGATCCTCCCCCGGGTTGATCGCCTCGCCGTTTGCGGGAGGGACTATGCTCCTTCCGATTCCAGGAACTTTTCCGCGTCGATAGCGGCCTTGCATCCGCTCCCTGCGGCGGTCACCGCCTGGCGGTAGGAGAGGTCGTGGACGTCCCCCGCGGCGAACACCCCCTCCACGCTGGTCTTCGAGCCCTCCCGCAGGGCGATGTATCCCTTGTCCATCTCCAGCTGCCCTTCGAAGATCTTCGTGTTGGGCTCGTGTCCGATGGCGACGAAAACCCCGTCGACGTTCCGCGTTTCCTCCGCGCCGCTCTTCGTGTTCCGGATCCGGACGGACGACACCTCGTTTTTCTCCGGGTCGAGAATGTTCGCGACGACCGAGTTCAGGACGAATTCGATCCTCGGGTTCTTTTGCGCGCGGTCGATCATGATCTTCGATGCGCGGAACTGGTCGCGCCGGTGGACGAGAGCGACCTTCCTGGCGAACCGGGTGAGGAAGATCGCCTCCTCGAGGGCGGTGTCGCCTCCTCCCACCACGACCACCTCCCGGTTGCGGAAGAAGGCGCCGTCGCAGGTGGCGCAGGTGGACACGCCCCGGCCCAGCAGCCGCTTCTCCGATTCCAGCCCCAACATCTTCGCGGAAGCGCCGGTGGCGACGATCAGCGTCATCGCTTCGTACGTTCCGTTATCGGTGCGGACGGAGAAGGGGCGTTTCCGCAGGTCCACCTCCGTCGCCGTTTCCGCTGCGTATTCGGCTCCGAACCGCTGCGCCTGCCGCTTCATGATATCGACCAGCTCGGGGCCCTGGATCCCGTCGACGAATCCGGGGTAGTTCTCCACCTCCGTCGTCAGTGTGAGCTGCCCGCCGGGCTCGCGTCCTTCCAGCACCAGCGGCTTGAGGTTGGCCCGGGCGGTATAGATCGCCGCGGTGGAGCCGGCGCATCCGGAGCCGAGGATGATCACGTTGCGAACCATTCCGTTTCCTCCCGATCGTTGGATTCCCGAGAAGTGTGACTCCGGCGCACAAGGGATGTCAAGGAGGGACGAAGTCGTTTCCGCGGGATATTCCCGATCCACAAGCGCTGCAATGCCGATATATAATAAAAAGAATCCCGGACGGTTTTACGGCACGCAAAATCCCTTTTGGAGGAATGCGCATGAACGCAAGGAAGGCGCCCAAGGAGCTTATGGAACTGTTGAACCAGGCGATTGCGCGGGAAATCCAGGTTTCCGTGCAGTATATGTGGCAGCACGTCCTTTGGAAGGGAGTCAAGGGATTCGCCGTCAAGGATGCGTTGAAAAAAATCGCCATCGAGGAAATGAAGCATGCCGAGGCGATCGCCGAAAGGTTGAACTACCTGGGCGGGATCCCCACGACGCACCCGACTCCGATCTTCGTCGGGAACACGCTCAAGGAGATGATCGAGCAGGACAAGGCCGACGAAGAAGGGGCGATCGCGCTCTATAAGAAGATCATCGACGTCTCCAGGAAAGACGGGGACGAGGTGACGAACCACTTGTTCCGGGAGATTCTCTCGGACGAAGAGGAGCACCACGACGTCTTTTCCACTCTTCTCGAGGAAATCTGAGCCGAACCTGACGCCTGTGGGAGGAGGGCTCCCGCATTGCCGGTGCGCCTCCCCCGGGATTCTTTCTCGCAAGATGCATGACCCCGGCACGTTCCGCTCTCTCGCGGCATCGTAAGCAGGATCGGCAATTCGTGTCGTACGGAGGCATGTTCATGGGGAGCGGCAACCATGTTGCCGTTGCGCGCGCGCTCATGGCGTGGTTCCGCAGGTCGGCCCGCCGGATGGACTGGCGGGAAACGGACGACCCCTACCGCATCTGGGTTTCGGAGATCATGCTCCAGCAGACGCGGGTGAGCACGGTGACTCCCTACTATCGGCGGTTTCTGGCCGCCTTTCCCGACGTGGAAGCGCTGGCGCGGGCGTCGCTGGGCGCAGTCCTGAAACGATGGGAAGGGCTTGGGTACTACTCCCGTGCAAGGAATCTCCACAAGGCGGCGGGGATCCTCCGGGAGAGGCACGCCTGCCTCATCCCCTCATCGGTGGACGCGCTCATGGCCCTCCCCGGCGTGGGGAGGTCGACGGCGGGAGCGATCGCGGCCATCGCTTTCCGCCAGGACGTCCCCATCCTCGACGCCAACGTGAAGCGGGTCGTCGCGCGCCTCCATGCGGTCCGGGAGGACGTTCGGAGGGCCTCCGTGGAACGGACGCTATGGGAACATTCCCGCCGGACGATCCTTCCGGGGAAGGGGAGGGAGACCGCCCTGGCGATGATGGACCTCGGCTCGTCCGTGTGCACCCCCCGCGCTCCCGATTGCCCGGCCTGTCCTCTTGCGAAATGGTGCGAGGCGCGGCCCCTGGGAATCCAGGAGTCGATTCCCCGCAGGCCCGCCAAAAAAACGCTGCCTCATCGAGACAGGGCGGTCGCCGTGATACGGAATCGGCAGGGGAAGATCCTGGTCCGCAGGCGCTCGGAGAGCGGCCTTCTCGGAGGGCTCTGGGAATTGCCCGGCAGCGGGAAAACCGCGGGAGAAACGTTGACGGGAGCTCTCGCGAGAGAGCTCCGGGAAGGGTTTGGGATCGACGTCGAAGTCGACGAAACGTTCGCCGCCCTCCGGCACGGGTATTCGCATTTCCGGGTGACGCTTCATGCGTACCGCTGCCGGAAGACGAAGGGGAAGGTGCGTTCGAGCCGCGAGTGGAAATGGGCGACGCCGGCGGAACTGGAGGACCTGGCCATGCCGCGCGCCGATCGGAAGATCCTGGAACAGGTGAAAATAAATCTACACGAAAAGGGAATCTCCAAATAGGATAAGAAGATTGAATACCGCTCAATCCGTTGGGACACGGAGGGGGAAATGAAAAGGATCGCGGCGGTCGCGGCGGCGGCGTTGCTTATCGCGGGGTGCAGCCCTCCATCTGCGAAGGAGATCCGGATCGGGCTCATCACCCCGCTTACCGGCGACGTGAAGACCTTCGGAGAATCCGTAAAGAACGCATTCGAGATGGCCGTCGACGTGGCCAACAAGGCAGGCGGGGTCGCCGGAATGAAGATCGTCCCCGTCGTGTTGGACGACCGGAACGACCCCACGGAGGCGAGCAACGCGGCCAACAAGCTGATCAAGCAGGATCGGGT
>JACRMU010000071.1 GCA_016219515.1 Deltaproteobacteria bacterium | reverse complement strand
AGCACGGCCTGTCGCCGGAAAAGGCCTCGTTCACCGACACGGCCATCCTGCATATCATCCGCTACTACACCCGCGAGGCCGGCGTGCGGAACCTGGAGCGGGAGATCGCCTCCATCTGCCGGAAGATCGCCCGGGAGGTGGTGAAAACGCCGTCCATCGAGAAGGTCCGCGTCACGCCGCAGGCGGTGCGCCGCTACCTCGGGGCCAGGAAGTACCGGTACGGAGAGGCGGAGGAGAAGGGGCAGATCGGTCTGGCTACGGGACTGGCGTGGACGGAGTTCGGCGGGGAGCTCCTCCTGATCGAGGTCGCTCTCATGCCGGGGAAGGGGAACCTCCGCGTGACGGGGAAGCTGGGAGAGGTGATGCAGGAATCGGCCCACGCCGCCCTTTCCTACATCCGGACCCGGGCGGAAGCGATGGGGCTGGACAAATCCTTCTACCAGAAGTTCGACATCCACATCCACGTGCCGGAAGGGGCGATCCCCAAGGACGGCCCGTCGGCGGGGATCACGATGGCTACGGCGCTGGCTTCCGCGCTGTTGAAGGTCCCCGCACGGAACGACCTGGCGATGACGGGGGAGATCACCCTGCGCGGGCGGGTGCTGCCGATCGGCGGGGTAAAGGAAAAGCTCCTTGCGGCCCACCGGGGAGGGATCAAGACCGTGATCCTGCCCGCGGACAACGAGAAGGACCTTGCGGAGATCCCGGCCAAGATCCGGAAGAACCTGGAGATAATCTTCGTCCGTCATATGGACGAGGTGATCGATGCGGCCATCGATCTTTCCGCCGCCGTGAAGCCCCCCGAGGCGGTTTCACCCCCGGAGCCGGAACCCCAGGATCTCCCTCCCGCCCCATCGGACGAGGAAGTCATCCGACATTAGATCCGTTTATCCCACCCGGATTTTCCCGCCGCGTTCGTTCGCGATCCGTTCGGCTTCCTCCCGCCCGATCAGCCCGGGCAGCGGCAGGAGGCCTTTTTCCCCCGCGGCGCCAGACGCAAGCTTGAATGCGGCCTCCGCGAGCAGGACGCCCGCCAGAATACCGCGAGGGTCTTCGAGCGCGACGGCGGCAGGAGAGTTTCCCTCTCCCTCCGTCCAGACACCCGCGGCGGCAACCGGCGTTCCTTCCGCCGCCTTCATCGAGCCGCGCAGCCAGAACAGGGAGGCAGCCGAAAGTTCCCTGCCCACGGGCCCGAGCGTTCCGAGCGTTTTTCCGAACCGGCGGAAAAGGCCGGCGGGACGCCCCGGCGGAAGGCCTAAAAAGCCCTCCTCCAGGTCGAAGTAGCTTCCCGCGGGTGACGAGGAAGGAGGTTGCGCTTCCTTCCTCGCGGCCTTGACGGCTCTCCGGAAGAAGGAGTATCCGCCGAACCGGTCGAGGGAGCAGAAAAGATATCGGCCCGGATCCGGCCGCTCCGCGCTCCGGGCCTGTTGCCGGCTGTCGCCCTGGAAATGGGCGGATAATAGTTCCGTCCAGCCCGGCATCAGCCCGCATCCCGACACCGCCGCCACCCCTCCGCGGCGGAAGGCGTCGT
>JACRMU010000051.1 GCA_016219515.1 Deltaproteobacteria bacterium | reverse complement strand
GGCGGATCCTCCCGTCAAGGAGGAGAAGTGCTTCGAGTGCCACGACGAGATCCAGGCGCTGAAGAAGGACGGCAAGCACGCGAAGGTCAACTGCACCGGGTGCCACGACGGGACGGCCGACCACCTGAAGGACAGCGACCGGAAGCCGGCCACGCGCGTCGACCTCGAGACGTGCGGCGGATGCCACCCCGACCAGTACGCCAGCTTCGGCACGCTGAATCTCAAGAAGACGGCAAGGACCGAGAAGTCGCTTCTCACCGAGCGGTCTCCGAATCCGTACTGGGACAAGCTGATGATGGGGCACGGCTTCACGAAGGAGCACGCCAACCCCCGCAGCCACGCCTACATGCTGGTCGACCACCTGATCGTCGACCGGGCGTACGGCGGAAGGTTCCAGGCGAAGGAAGGCTGGGGGTACGTGTCGCAGCCGGGGCCGGTGAAGGCGTGGGACGTCCTGGTGGATAAATACCCGGAGAGCAAGGAGCACAAGGCGTTTCTCCCCGAGAGCGCCGCGGCGGCCAACCCGACCTGCCTGCAGTGCAAGACGCAGGATCAGATCCTCAAGTGGAAATACATGGGGGACAAGGACGAGAAGGCGAAGTGGGACCGCACCTCCAACGTCGTCGAGTACGTGAAGGACCTCAACAACTCGCTGAACTGCTTCTTTTGCCACGATCCGCACGCCGCGAAACCGAGGATCGTCCGGGACGGCCTGATCCAGGCGCTGACCCGCAAGGAGCAGGACACGCTCTGGCACAAGGATCCCAAGGCCACGAAGATCGACGTGAAGGAGTTCCGCGGGGGTTATCGGAAGATCGCCCTGCTGGAGAAGTACGACGCGAAGCTGCAGTGCGGGCAGTGCCACGTCGAGTACAACTGCAACCCGGGGTACGACCCGAAGACCGGCGAATACTCCATCAAGGCCCCGGACCGGCGGACGAACCACTTCCCGTTCAAGAACGTCCTGTCGATCTACGACCATTACAACGACCTCGGATTCCGGGACTTCAAGCACGGGCTGACCGGCGGGCTCCTGTGGAAGGCGCAGCACCCCGAGGCGGAGACGTTCTGGGGGTCGACGCACGACAGGGCGGGGGCGAGCTGCAACAGCTGCCATATGCCGAAGGTCCGCAATGCCGCGGGGAAGGTGTACACGTCCCACTGGCAGACAAGCCCCAGGAACTACCTGAAGCAGACGTGCCTGACCTCCGGATGCCACCCGAAACTGACGGAGCAGCAGGCGGCGTACGAGATCGACTCGATCCGCAACTTCACTAAGGGGAAGATGCGCAAGGCCGAATTCTGGCTCTCCGCGGTGATCGACAAGATCGTGGAGGGGAAGAAGGCGGGGCTCCCGGCCGAGGTGATCAAGGAGGCGCAGGAGCAGCACCAGAAGGCGCACATCCTGTGGGAGTGGTGGACGGCGGAGAACTCCGACGGCTTCCACAACCCGTCGCTTGCGCGGGAGTCGCTGACCCGGTCGGTCGAGGAGTCGAAGAAGGGGATCAAGATCATCAACGACGCGATGGAGAAGAAGACGGCGTCGAAGTAACCCCGCCGCCGGGAGGTTCCCCGGGGGTGCGGGTTCCGCCCGCGCCCCCGTTTTCTTTTCCGGTATAGTTGTATGAATACCGCCGGGAGGCTCCGATGACGCTGCCGCCGACCACCCGAAGGGATTTCCTGAAAACGATCGCCGCCGCAGGCATCGCCACGGCCGTGGCCGGGCAGGGGACGCAGCCGGAGGCGGTCGCGGCGCCCGCCGGGGCCGCGGAGAAGCGGCCCCTCGGGAGGACCGGCTTCACGGTGTCCACGATCGGCTTCGGCGCGATGATCACCCGCGACCCCGACGTGATCCGCGCGGCCGTGGACCGCGGCGTGGATTACGTCGACACGGCGGACTGCTACATGGGGGGCGAAAACGAGCGGATCGTCGGGCGGGCCCTCGCCGGGGTCCGCGACAAGGTGGTGCTGGCGACCAAGGTCCACATCGACCCGGGCGACAAGATGATCCGATCCGCGGAGAACAGCCTGCGGTCGCTCAAGGTCGATGTCATCGACCTCCTGCAGCTCCACGGGATTTCGACCGAGGGGGAGGTGACCGATCCCCGCGCCCGCGAGGCGCTGCAGAAGCTGATCGACCGGGGGAAGGTGCGGGTCGCAGGGGTGACGACCCACAGCGGGCAGGAGACCGTGCTGCGCGCCGTACGGAAGCACGGCTTCTACAAGACGGTCCTCGTGGCGTACAACTTCCGCTCCGACACCGGCGTGACGGCGGCGGTCAAGGGCGCCCTCGGGTTGAGCGAGGGGCTCTCGAACACGATCCGGTCGGTCGGCGAGGCGGGGGTCGGGATCATCGCGATGAAAACGCAGGCGGGAGGGTACCCGTCGCCCCCCGGCGGCGTGAGCCCGCACCAGGCGGCGCTGGCGTGGGTCCTCGGAAACCCGGGCGTGGCCACGACGGTCCCGAGCATGACGACGTATGCGCAGGTGGAGGACAATCTCGGGGCCCGCGGCCGGCGGTTGTCGTTTTCCGACCGCGTCGCCCTCCGCCGGTACGCGATGGAGATCGGGGACCGGCACTGCGGCCTCTGCGGCGCGTGCGACGGTGCCTGCCCCAACGGCGTCGACGTTCCGTCGGTCCTCCGGTCGCTGACATACCGCGACGGGTACCGCCTCGAGGAGCTCGCGCGCGCGTCGTACGCCGCCCTTCCGGCCGAACGGAACGCCTCGGCGTGCGGCGACTGCCCGTCGTGCGCGGTCTCCTGTCCGCTTCGCCTGCCGGTGGCCCGCCTGGCCCGCGAGGCCCACGCCGTGCTCTCCGGGTGAGCGACACCTTGCCGCCGCGCCCTCCCTTGCCGCGGTCGTCCGTCCTTCTTCTCGGCCTCGCCGCGCTTCTCCTGTTCTCCGTCCCCGCGGTTCGCGCGGAGGGGGAGCCGCACCCGGCGCTCTCCGTCCTGGAGAGCCAAAGCGCCTGGAAACTGCTGGCGCCGCCCAGGACGTTCGGGCCGCAAAACCTGTATGAGGAGATCGACGGGGAGGCCGAGTTGTTCCTCCCGTACGGGATGCGGCGATTGACGGTGGCGATCGTGGGCGATCGGTCCCGGCCGGGCGCGGAGGCGAGGTTGGAGCTGTACCGGATGGATTCCCCGAGGGACGCCTTCGGAATCTGGTCCCAGCACCGGTACCCGGACCAGGAAACCGTCGCCATGCACCCTTCCGAAGTCGTGGTTTCCGACATGTCGGCCGATCTCCACCGCGGGGATACGTTCGTCCGGCTGCGGGCGAAGCCGGACGGGGATTCCCGAAGGCTCGTGCTGGATCTCGCGAAGTCCGTCGTCGCCGCGCTCCACGGCGATGGGGCGCCGCCGGAGGAGGCCCGGATCCTCGACCGGTTCCCCGGCCGGGAACCCGGGACGATCCTCTACCAGAAGAGGGCCATGATGGGGTACGAGTGCCTGGCTCCCGGGTTCGAGGCGAAGTTCGCCTGCCCATCGTCGTCCGGGCGCCTCGCGCTGCTTCCGCCGACCCCCGGGCCGGACGGGGGGAGTCGCCGTCTCGAGCGCCTCGCCGCGGAGCTTCCCGGTTTCTCCGCGGCCGCCCCCGGCCTCTTCAGGGCGTCGCTCCCGTCCGGCACGCTTTGGCTTGCGCCTTCCGGCGGTTGCGTCGCGGGAGTTGCGGGGAACCTGTCGCGGGCGGAGGCGGAACCGCTGCTGTCGATCCTCGCCGCCGCGTCGAAGGCGCTTTGCGCGGGGGGGGGCGGAGACCGGTGAACGAATCCGCGGTCGAGAGGACCGTTTCCGCGCGGGAACAGTGGATCCGGTTCGCCGTCGTCGGGCTGGCGGTCCCCGCGATCCTCTACACCGCGTACAGGAACAACCCGGTCCTGTCCCACGACATCACCGAGATGTTCAGCGTGATCGTGGCGTGCGGCATCTTCATGCTGACGTGGAACGCCCGGGAATTGATCGACAACCACTACTTCGTCTTCCTCGGGATCGCCTACCTGTTCGTCGGCGCGATCGACTACCTGCACACCCTTTCCTTCGCCGGCACCTTCGCTCGGGAGAGCCACGGCGTCTCGATCGAGCTGTGGTTCGCCGCGCGCTACCTCCAGAGCTTCGCCCTCATCGCCGCTCCCGTGTTCGCGTACCGGAAGACCCGCCCGGGGATCGTCCTGGCCGGCTTCGCGACGGCGGCCATCGTTCTGGTCGCCGCGGTGCAGCAGGGGGTTCTCCAGGATTTCTACGTGCCCGAGAAGGGATTGACGTCCGCCAAGGCGCTGAGCGACCACATCGTGTCGGGCATCCAGCTGCTCTCGATCGGCACCCTCTGGCTGGCGCGCGAAAAATTCGACCGGAAGGTGCTGCGTCTCCTCATCCTCTCCATCCTCTTCTCCGTGGCCGCGGAGATGTCGGCCGATCTGTACCGGGACGCCTACGTCTACAACAGCGTGATCGGGCACTATCTCAAGGTGGTCTCGTTCTACCTCGTCTACGTCGCGGTCGTCTCGACCGGGCTGATCCGTCCCTACGGACTGCTGTTCCGGAACCTCAAGCGGAGCGAGGAAGAGCTTCGCGCCGCGAGGGACGGTCTGGAGACAAGGGTCTCGGAGAGGACGGCGGAGCTTCGCGCCGTGAACGAGCGGCTCGAGAAGGAGCTCGCGGAGCGGCAGCGGGCGGTGGAGATGCGGCAGCTGATCCTGGACCTCCACCACCTCACCCACTCGAAGGAAACGGTTCGGGATTTCCTCTCGTCCATCTCGACGTTCCTTCAGGAGCGTTTCGGGTTCAAGGCGATCGGGATCCGGTATCACCGGGGGGCCGATTACCCGTACTTCGAGGCACGCGGTTTCCCGCGGGAATTCGTAGAGGAAGAGATGAACCTGTGTTCTCCGGGCCGCGGAACAGAAGCCGGAGAGGAAAACGGCCGGGAGTCGCCGTATGAATGCGCCTGCGGGACGGTCATCGCCGGGAAGTTCGATCCGTCCCTGCCGTTCTTCACGCCGTACGGGACATTCTGGACCAACGGCGCATCGGACCTCGTCGCCGGGAGCGAGGCGGCGAGGGCGGTCGTGACGCGCGGCCGGTGCGTCCGGCAGGGATACGAGTCGATCGCGCTGGTCCCCCTGCGGATGGGCGACGTCTCCTTCGGGCTGCTGCAGTTCAACGATCGGCGGAAGGGGGTGTTCCACCCGAACCTGCTGGCCCAGCTCGAGCGGGTCGCCGAGAACGTCGCGGCGGCGCTGTCCCGGCTGATCGCGCGGGAGGCGCTCCAGGAGAGCGAGGACCGGTTCCGTTCGCTGGTGGAGAGCTCGTCGGTCGGGATCTTCATCGTCCTCGACGGGCGGATCGCCTTCCGCAACCCGCAACAGGAGAGGTTCTTCGGCAAGATTCCGGAAGGGTTTCCGTTCCGGGAGCTCGGGCCCGTCCACCCGGACGACGCCGGGGAGTTCGAGCGGCTTTGCGGTGCGGTCGAGGATTCCGGAAGGGGACGGCTGGAAACGGACGTCCGATTCCTCGTTCCGGAAGGCGACGCCGGGCGCAGGTCGGTCCGGTGGTTCCACTGCCAGGCGAGCCCGATCAACTTCCGGGGTCGCGCGTCGCGCCTGATCGACATGATGGACATCACCCGGGTGAAGGAGCTGGAGCAGACCGTGACCGCCCGCGAGAAGCTCGCGTCGATCGGGCAGCTCGCGGCGGGGATCGCCCACGAGATACGGAACCCCCTGTCCGGGATCAACATCAACGTCTCCACGCTGGAGCTGCTCTGCCGGAGGGCGGAAGGGCTGGAACCGGAGGAGCTGGGGAAGATCGAGGCGGTCGTCGCGCAGGCGAAGGCGGCATCGGAGAAGATTTCCTCGGTCATCAAGCGCGTGATGGAGTTCTCGAAACCCGCTCCCCCGCGGATGGACCGGGTGGACGTCAACGGGATCGTCCGGAACGCGCTCTCCCTGTCGGAGATGACGCGACGGAAGGGGCGGGTCGAGTTCCGCGAGGCGCTGTCGGCGGCGCCGCTTCCCTGCCTGGCCGATCCCGCGCTTCTGGAGCAGGTGATCCTGAACCTGATCACGAACGCCGTCCAGGCGATGGAGCCGGTGGATGGGCCGGGGGTGATCACCCTGAAATCGGTGAGGGAGGGGGACACGGCGGTCATCCGGATCGCGGACACAGGCCCCGGCGTCCCCGAACATCTTCGTGAGAAGATCTTCGAGCCGTTCTACACTACCCGGAGGGAGGGGCACGGAATCGGCCTCTCCTTCAGCCACCGGATCGTTTCCGACCACGGGGGCCGCCTCACGGTGGATGCCGCGGAAGGCGGCGGCGCGGAGTTCCGCATCGAACTCCCGTTGAAAGAGGAAAGGAGCCCGGCATAGAACCCTGGAAGGTATTCGTCGTCGACGACGAGGAGAGCGTGCGGGAGGGGATCCGGATCGCGCTGGAGCCGCGCTATCGCGTGCGGGCGTTCGGCGACGCCGAGTCCGCCGTGGAGGGCGTGAAGGAGGACCCGCCCGACCTGATCCTGATGGACATCGGGTTGCCCGGAATGAGCGGGATCGACGGGATCCGCGCGGTCAAATCCCTTCGGCCGGAGATCCTCGTGATCGTCATCACGGCGTACGAGGACGTGCAGACGGTCGTCGCGGCGATGCGGGGAGGCGCGTTCGACTACGTCGTGAAGCCGCTGCACGCGGAAACGCTGGAAGCGTCGGTCGCCAACGCGCTGGAGACGGTCCGGCTCCAGAAGGAGGTGCGGGAGCTGCAGGAGCGGTGCCTCCGGGACAACATGCCGCTGTTCGTCGGGGAGAGCCACGCGATCCGGGACGTCATGGAGTTCGTAGACTCCGCCGCGAAGAGCGCCGACACCCCGGTCCTCATCCTCGGGCCGACGGGGTCGGGGAAGGAACTGGTCGCCGCCGCCATCCATTACCGGAGCCCGAATTTCCGCGGGCCGCTGGTGAGCGTCAACTGCGCGGCCATCCCGAGGGAGCTGCTCGAAAGCGAGCTGTTCGGGTACGAGAAGGGGGCGTTCACCGGCGCCGCGCACGCCGGGAAGAAGGGGCTGGTGGAGGAGGCGTCCGGCGGAACGCTGTTCCTCGACGAGGTCGGGGACCTGAGCCCCGAGGCCCAGTCGAAGCTTCTGCGGTTCCTGGAGGACGGGGAGTTCTACCGGGTCGGCGGGACGCGCCGTCTCCGCGCCTCCGCACGGGTGGTGTCGGCCACGAACAAGGCGATCGAGGAGCTGATGGGGAAGGGCGCCTTCCGCGAGGACCTGTACTACCGGCTCGCGGTCGTGCGGGTCGCCGTACCCGCCCTCCGCGAGCGCCGCGACGACATCCTGCCGATCGCCCGTCACTTCCTTGTCGAGTTCTCCCGGAAGTTCGGGAGGGCCGTCGCCCGTTTCACCCCCGAGGCCGAGGAAACCCTCCTTTCCCACGCGTGGGAGGGGAACGTGCGGGAACTCCGAAACGTCGTTGAGCGGGCGGTCCTGACCGGCAGGGGGGCGGAAGTGGCGGCCGGCGACCTGCGGCTTGGAACGGGAGGGGCCGGAGGGCATTCGGCAAGGAACGCGGCCGACGACTCGGCGCCTCCGCTTACGGCCGCCGGCGTGGACCTCGCGTCGATCCAGGAGGCGATCGAGAAGCGGTACATCGGCGACGCGCTTCGGCTGACCGGAGGGAACGAGACGAAGGCGGCGCAGCTCCTGAACGTCAACTACCACACGTTCCGCTACCGAAGGAGGAAACTCGGACTCTGATCGCTTCCGGGGACTGGAGATTTCTCCAGATCCTGGGTGGCAATTCCTCGATTTCCTGTTCATTCCTGTTTGCTCATCCGTTCCGCTCCTGATTCAACTAGCTGAAAAACAATAGAAAATAGTCCGTCCGTCCGTTCGGCACGCCCCATGCTTTTCCATGCACGGGGGCAGTTCCACTGGAGGTGAAAGGTGCCGGGAAAAATGGCCGGAACGCGAATAGCGATCATCGAGGACGACGCGCTGCTCCGGGAGTCCCTTGCGCTCTTCCTGAGGGTCCGCAGGTGCCGGGTGGAGACGTTCGGCAGCGCGGAAGAGGCCGGAGAGGCGGCGATGCCGGGAAGGTTCGACATCGTGATCAGCGACTACCTGCTTCCCGGGGAGGACGGGCTCTCCTTCCTCCGCCGGGTCCGGGGGGGTTCGAAGAACACGGGGACGATGCTGATCACCGCCCACGCGCGGATCGAAGTTCCGCGGGAGGCGCAGGGGGCGGGAATCGACAGCTTCCTCATGAAGCCTTTCTCCACAAAGGATCTCGAATCGGCTCTTCTGCGGATCGTCGACGGCGGGGTGCCGGTGCGCGAGCGGGACGTTGAAACGGGCGGATGACCGTCGGTTGGAAACGCAACCATTGAATACAGGGAATATCCATTCAGGGGAGGAGAAACAGATGGAAAGGAGAAGGACGATGAAAGGGAGATGGATCCGCTTCGGAGTTTCCATGATCGCGGTATTGTCCGCGGTCGCGTTCTTGGGCGCCCCGGGATGGGCGCAGTTCGATCCGGGAGGCGTCCCGCACTACTTCGGCCCGTACCCGAACTGGGCGAACAGCCCGATGCCGAAGACCGTCACGACGGGGACGCCGACCGCGGTCGGCAACCCGTTGGTCGATCGGGCGTATGCGACCGACTTCGCGACGCCGCCGGGCACGCTCGGGCCGGTGCTCGTGGTCGTGCCCGCCGCGGCGCCCGCCGGCACGCTCTCGAGCATCAAGACGTGGAACCAGGCTTCGCCGGGCGGAAGTCCCACGCCGTCGGCGGGAGGCGTGTTCCACGCGTACGTGCTGCGTCCCACGGCCGTTCCGAACGAATATTCCGTCCTCTACGACAGCGGTTTGCTGACGGTCCCGGCCCTTCCCCCCGGAAGCATCGGCCAGGTGGAGACGTTCCCGGTCTCCCCGGGCGTCGCCGTGCAGGCGGGCGACGTGTTCGCGTTTTACGGGGAAGGGATCCCGGTCGATACCGGGGCCGGAGCGGACGTCCTCAGCTACCCCGCGCCATCCCCGCCGGTCGTCGGAGGCACGGTCGCTCTCGGAAGCGCCGCCTTCCCCGTATACCCGCAGGCCCGCACCTACTCCTTCGCGGCCACCGTCGATGTCGCCGGCACCGCGATCACCGGCGGCATCCGGAAGTTCGTCGACCGGGTGCCCGGCCTTACGCCCGCGGGGGCGAACGCCCTCGGGCAGTACATCCCGGTGGCCGTGGCGGATACCACGAGCTATCCGGGGGCCGACTACTATGAAATCGCCCTGGTCGAGTACACGGAGAGGATGCATTCGGATCTTCCGCCGACGAGACATCGGGGCTACGTACAGCTGGAGACGGCGGCCAATGCCGGCGTGAGCGGTCACATCGCGCTGGTCAACCCCGACGGCACGCCGATCCTGATGCCGAACGGTGCGCAAGCCGTCGCGGTGGACAATCCCCACTTCCTCGGGCCCACGATCGTAGCGATGGGGAGCGTGCCGGGCCAGCCGGGCCGGCTGGTCCGGCTCAAGTTCGTGAACCTTCTTCCCACCGGAGCGGGCGGCGACCTGTTCCTGCCGGTGGATCCAACCGTCATGGGCGCGGGACTGGGTCCGAAGGATGCGATGGGGATGGACTGCGACCCGATGATGCCGAACCCCATGATGCCTTGCGAGACGTACACGCAGAACCGCGCCACCGTCCACCTTCACGGGAACAATACCGTCTGGATCAGCGACGGGACGACGCACCAGTGGACCATGCCCGCCGGGGAGATCACACCGTATCCGAAAGGCGTGAGCGCGCGGAACGTTCCCGACATGCCGGATCCCGGCCCGGGCGCGATGACGTTCTTCTACACCAACGCGCAGAGCGCGCGGCTGATGTTCTACCACGACCACGCGATGGGGATCACCCGCCTCAACGTCTACGCCGGCGAAGCCGCCGGGTACGTCGTCACGGACCAGGTCGAACAGGACCTGATCAACGGGACCAACGACTCCGGGGCCAACCCCGCGCTGGCGAAGATCCTTCCCGACATCGGGATTCCCCTGGTCATCCAGGACCGGACCTTCGTGGACAACACCACCATCGCCGACCAGGACCCGACGTGGAACTGGGGCACGGGGCCGAGGGACCCGGCGACGGGCAAGATCACGGCGGCGGTCACCGGCGACCTCTGGTACCCGCACGTCTACATGCCGGCCCAGAATCCCTGGAACCCGGATCTCAGCGGCATGAACCCGTTCGGCCGGTGGCACTACGGTCCGTGGTTCTACCCGCCCACGACCTTCCTCGCGGTGGGCCCGGTTCCGAACCCCTACGCCGACCCGGCCAACCCCGGCTACTCCCCGCTGGAGCCGCCGATGATGCCGGGGACGCCGAACCCCTCCATGGCGGGCGAGGCCTTCATGGACACCCCGATCGTCAACGGCACCGCCTACCCGTACCTGGAGGTGGAGCCGAGGGCGTACCGGTTCCGCATCCTGAACGCGGCCGACGACCGGTTCTTCAACCTGCAGCTCTACGTGGCCGCGGACAAGAATTCCCGGACCACGGCGGGCGCAACCGACAACGTCCTGTGCGACGGGATCAACCCGGTTGCGACGGGCGACTGCACCGAAGTCCGGATGGTCCCGGTCGGCAATGCGCCGAACCAGCTCGCCGACCTTCCGAGCGGGCTGCCCGATCCGGCGACGAAAGGACCGGACTGGATCCAGATCGGCACCGAGGGCGGATTCCTGCCGGCCCCGGTCGTGATCCCCAGCCAGCCGGTCGGCTGGAACACCAACGCGACGGCCTTCAACGTCGGGAACGTCAACCAGCACTCGCTCCTCCTGGGAACCGCGGAGCGGGCGGACGTCATCGTCGACTTCTCCGCCTATGCGGGCAAGACCCTCATTCTCTACAACGACGCTCCCGCGGCTTTCCCGGCGGGAATCGCGACCTACGACTACTACACCGGCAACCCGGACCTGACGGCCGTCGGCGGCGCGCCCACCACGCTGCCGGGGTACGGCCCCAACACCCGCACCGTCATGCAGATCCGGGTGAAGTCCGGCACGCCCGCCCCCTACGATGTGGCATCGCTGAACGCGGCGTTCGCAAAGTCCGCCACGAAGCGGGGCGTCTTCGAAGTGTCCCAGGATCCGATCATCATGCCGCAGGCCTTCTACAACACCGCGTACGGCGTGGCGAACCTTCCGTCCTCGCCGCTGGATAACGCGTACGTCCTGGGAATCGACCTCGCCAAGACCTTCCGGCCGATCGACCCCGCGGGGAACCTGCTTTCCCCCGTCACGATCCCGCTGGAACCGAAAGCGATGCACGACGAGATGGGCGGCGTGTACGACACCCAGTACGGACGGATGAGCGGCATGCTGGGGCTCTCGCTGCCGGCCACGAATTCCCGGCTCGCGCAGTTCCTGCCGTACGGCTACGCCAGCCCGCCCGTCGAGATCATCAAGGGCTCGGTGTTCGGCGATCCGATCGGGTCGCTCGCCGACGGCACCCAGATCTGGAAGATCACGCACAACGGGGTCGACACCCACACCATCCACACCCACCTGTTCAACGGGCAACTCATCAACCGGATCGCATGGGACGGGGCGATGTTGCCGCCCGATCCCAACGAGCTGGGCTGGAAGGACACCTTCCGGGTCAATCCGCTGGAGCACACGATCATCGCGCTGCGGCCGATCGCGCCCACCCCGGCGCAGGTGCCGTTCGATGTCCCCAACAGCGTCCGCCTGATCGATCCGACGCTGCCCCCGGGCGCCATGCTGATCCCGCCGCCGCCCGCGGGATGGTTCGATCCGCAGGGAGTCCGGATCGCCGACATCTTCAACCATGAAGTCAACTTCGGCTGGGAGTACGTGTGGCACTGCCACATCCTCGCCCATGAAGAGATGGACATGATGCACTCGCTGGTCTTCGGGTTGCCGCCGTCCGCGCCTTCCGGCCTCGGCGCCGCCCTGCTCGCCGGTCCGCAGCGAGTCGACCTGTCGTGGACGGACGGTTCCGTGAACGAGACGGAATTCATCGTCCAGAGGGCCGCCTCGGCGGCCGGTCCGTGGACCCCCATTGCGACGATACCGTCGGTGGTCACGGGACCGACGACGGGAACTCCGGTGACGTACACCGACACGGCGGTCGCCCCGAGCACCACGTACTACTACCGGGTCGTCGCCTCCAACGTGGTCGGGGACACCACGGCGTATCCGGCCCCGTCGGCCGGCTTCCCCACCATGACGCTCGTTTCCGCGGCGTCCAACACCGCGACCGTGACGACCGTGGTTCCCGGTCCGGCGGCGCCGACCGGCCTGGCCGCGGCGATCCTCGCGAACCCGGCGCGGATCCGGCTGACCTGGACCGACGCTTCCAACGACGAGACGGCCTTCGCGGTGTGGCGCTCCGATAACGGCGGTGCGTTCACACAGATCGCGACGGTCGGCCGGAGCGCGGCCCAGTCCGCGGCGACCGGCGGCACGGTGGCCTACGTCAACAACAACACCGCCACCGCACCCTTGGTGCCCGGCACCACGTACAGCTACTATGTTACGGCCGTGAATGCGTTGGGCCCGTCCGCCCCCTCGAACACGGCGACCGTGGCCTTCTTCCTTCCGGCGGCGCCCACCGGCCTCACCGGGTCGGCGGTCCGGATCCCCGGAAACAATTCGCAGGACCGGGTGACCTTGCAGTGGACCGACAACGCCAACAACGAGACGGGGTTCACGATCCAGAGGTCGCAGTTCGCGGACTTCCGGTTCCCGTCGACATACACCGTCGGGGCCAACGTGACCACGTTCAGCCAGAACGTGTCGCGCGCCTTCAACTTCTACTACCGCGTCCGGGCGACCAACGCGGTCGGCAATTCCGGGTGGTCCAACCCGGTGTTCGTGACGACGCCGTAACGCCGTGAAGCGGGAAGGGAGGGGGATCGATCCCCCTCCCTTCCCGCGGTATTCTCCTTCTTCCCTTCGGGAGGCGGAATGTCCGAAAATGGGGTGGGAGCGGCTTTCCGCCCCGGGAGGAAACGATGAGGAAGGCGACGTGGATGGGATGGGCGGTGACGGGTGTCCTGATCCTCGGGGTGCAGGCCGGAGCCGGCGAGCCCGGGGATCTCAAGACGCAGAAGGAAAGGGAGAGCTACACCATCGGTGTCGACACGGGGAGGGTCCTCCGGCAACAGGAAATGGAGGTCGACCTGGACACGCTGGTCCGGGGGCTCAAGGACGGAATGTCGGGCGGGAAACTCCTCATGACCGACCAGGAGATACTCTCGACGCGGACCGCGATCCAGGGCGAGCTCGCCCGGAAGCAGGCCGTGAAGAAACAGAACCGGAGTCCGGTCCGGAAGAAGCCGGCCGAAGACGGCAAAGTGGAAGTCGGCAAATAAGGTAATATATCCGCATGGGAGAGCCCGCGATCAGCCGAAGGGGCTTCAACGAACGGCTTCTCTCCTCCATTTCCGTCCCCCCGGCGGAGCAGGCGCAGCTGTTCGGGCTTGCGCGGACGGAAGGGGCGGCGTTTCCCCGCCTCCTCGTCGCCCGCGGACTCGTCTCTCCCGAACGGCTTCGCAATGCCTACCGGGAACTCTGCGGCATCCCCGCCTTCCGGAACGACCCCGACGCGGAACGCCCCGCCCCGGGCGACGCCCTCCCGCTCTCCTTTCTCCGCGCGAAGCTGATGCTCCCCCTGTCGGCGGACGACGGCACGCTCACCGTCGCGATGGCCGATCCGCTGGACGCGGACGCGAGGGAGGCCGTGGCCAAGGCCACGGGGAAGCGCGTGGAGGTCGTGGCCGGTACGGAAGAGGAGATCCGCGAGGCGATCGAGAAGACGTACGGCGAGGCCGGCTCCTCGATGGAAAGCCTGGTCGAGCAGGTCGGGGACGAGGCGCCCGGGACGACCGGCGACGAACGGGTCGAGCAGCTGATCGGCGTCGCCTCCGAGGCGCCCATCATCCGGCTGGTGAACTTCGTCATGGCGCGGGCGATCGAGCGCGGCGCGAGCGACATCCACCTGGAGCCGTACGAGAAGGTCCTCCGCGTCCGCTACCGGATCGACGGGAT
The DNA here is from genome assembly GCA_016219515.1 of Deltaproteobacteria bacterium. Lineage (GTDB taxonomy): Bacteria > Desulfobacterota > Deferrimicrobia > Deferrimicrobiales > Deferrimicrobiaceae > JAENIX01. The sequence continues at coordinate 716 of JACRMU010000051.1, read as the reverse complement.
CCTCGAGGACGTGGAGTCCCCGCCGCGGCGCCTGCAGACGGCCATCATCTCCCGCGTGAAGATCATGGCGCGGCTCAACATCGCGGAGAGCCGGCTCCCGCAGGACGGACGCGTGAAGCTGCGCGTCGGGGGGAAGGAGATCGACTTCCGCGTCTCGACCATCCCAACGCTCCACGGGGAGAGCGTGGTCATCCGCATCCTGGACCAGGCGTCCGTCCCGCTCGACATGGGCACGCTCGGTTTCTTCCCCGACACCCTCTCGGCGTTCCGTCCGATGGTGTCGGCCCCGTACGGGATGATCCTGGTCACCGGGCCCACCGGCAGCGGGAAGACGACGACGCTCTACGCCGCCCTCCAGGAGATCAAGTCCCCGGGGCGGAAGATCATCACCATAGAGGACCCGGTCGAATACCAGATCCCCGGAGTGGTCCAGATCCAGGTGAAGCCGCAGATCGGGCTGACCTTCGCCTCCGGGCTCCGGTCGATCGTCCGGCAGGACCCCGACGTCATCCTGGTCGGCGAGATCCGCGACCGCGAAACCGCCGAGATCGCGATCCACTCGGCCCTCACGGGGCACATGGTCCTCTCCACCCTGCACACCAACGACGCCCCCGGGGCGGTCACCCGGCTCCTCGAGATGGGGGTCGAGGAGTACCTGCTGCCGTCGTGCCTGGTCGGCGTCCTCGCGCAGCGGCTCGTGCGCACGGTCTGCGGCG
>JACRMU010000066.1 GCA_016219515.1 Deltaproteobacteria bacterium | reverse complement strand
TTCCTTTCGTTCAGGAAGATCTCGAGCCCGATGTTGCTCATCACGGTGGCGACGACGGTGTTCCTTTTCAGCGATCGTTTCCGCAACATCTCCTCGGCGCAGATCGCCATGATACGGTCGCCGTCCAGCACGTTCCCGTTGTGGTCGACGACGATCACCCGGTCGGCGTCCCCGTCGAGGGATATCCCGAGGTCGGCCCGCTGCTCGCGCACCTTCGCGGACACCACTTCCGGGAAGAGAGAGCCGCAATTATCGTTGATGTTGAGCCCGTTCGGATTGATCCCGATCGTGATGACCTCCGCCCCCAGTTCCTGGAACACCTGCGGTGCGATGCGGTATGCGGCCCCGTTCGCGCAATCGACCACGATCCGCAAGCCATCCAGCGCAAGGTGCGCCGGAAACGTGTTCTTGAGGTAGACGATGTACCTGCCCGTGGCGTCGTCGATCCGGTGGGCCCGCCCGATCTGCGGCGAAGGGGGGCGCGCCTCTTTCAGGTGCTCCCCCATCATCAGCATCTCGATTTTCGCTTCCGTCTCGTCGGCCAGCTTGAATCCGTCCCGCCCGAAGAACTTGATCCCGTTGTCCTGGTAGGGATTGTGGGAAGCCGAGATCACCACGCCGGCGTCCGCCCGCATGGAGTGGGTGAGAAAGGCGATGCCCGGGGTGGGCAACGGCCCCACCAGGAGGACGTCCCCACCCATGGCGCAGATCCCTGCGGACAGCGCCGTCTCGAACATGTAGCCGGACAGGCGCGTGTCCTTCCCGATCACGACCTTGTGCCGCCCTCCGTGATTACGGAAGACGTGCGCGATCGCCTGGCCCAGCGCCAGCGCGTTCTCCACGGTCATCGGATCGGTATTGGCGACTCCCCGTACCCCATCCGTTCCGAAAAGCTTTCTGCGCAACGTACCCGCCTCCTATTTCCGGAAATATACCTTCACCCGAACCTCCGGATTCCCGACGATTTTAGCATGCCCCTCCCGCAATTCCACGCGCGCGTTTGCCGTGTACACCTCCGTGTTCACGTTGGGCGCAGGCACGTAAACCGTCAGCGATTTCATCCGGGTGAACTCTTCCGGCAGCGCATCCACTTCGAAGGAAGATGGGGCGACCTGGATCTTTTCGATCTTCCGCCGCACCTCCGCATTCCCGCCGATTCGAGCGACCACGGGAATCCGCTTCCGCTCTTCCCCGCCCGGGCGTCGGACAGATCGATCGCCGCGGCGACGTCGGCCTGCTGCACCCCGCCCAACAGCGACGGAGGGCCGGCCAGGCGCACTTCCACCTGCCGCTCCACCTTGTTCATGATCGTCATCCCCTGCGGGATGTTGCGGATTTCCAGGGGGACGGCAAACCCGACCTGCACCTTGCTTTCCCCTGCAACGAACCACCACAGCACGACGGCCAGGACAAGAGCCAGACTCTTCAGCCCCAGGTTCTTCTTCGAGATGCCCTGAAGGAAATGGAGGATATCAGGAGTGCGAACCATCCGCCCCCCCTTCTCCCATTCCTCCGGTCGCCCCGCCCTTTCCGTTTTCCGCCGGACCCGCCGTTTCCGCCTTTCCTCCGGGTCCCACGAACAGCCGTCCCAATACCTCCCGAAGCTCCATGGCGCCGTTGACGCTCTCCATCTGCCGGTCGTGGAAGACCGTGACGTTTCCCGTCTCCTCGGAGATCACCACGGACACCGCGTCGGTCTCCGCCGAAACGCCCCAGGCCGCCCGGTGCCGCGTCCCCATCGTTTTCGACACGGCGGAATCCGCCGGGATGGGAAGGATCACGCCCGCAGCCGCCACGCGATCCCCTCTCAGGACCACCGCGCCGTCGTGAATCGGAGAGTTCCTCGAAAAGATCGACGCCAGCAATTCGTAGGAATAGAGGGCATCCAGCTTCTTCCCGTGCTCGACGTACTCCTGAAGCCCCATCTCCCTCTCGATCAGAAGGATCGCCCCGACCCTTGCATCCGCCAGGCGGAAGGCCCCTTGCGTCATCTCGTCCAGGAAGTCCGCCCGCGGGACCACGGGGGTCCTCCCGAAGATCGGCGCCTGCCCCATCTTCGCCAGCCCCCGCCGGATCTCGCTCTGGAAGATCACCACCAGGATGATGATGAGCCCTCCGAGGAAATTCCCCACCAGCCACTGGAACGTGACCATCCCCAGTTTCTTGGAAAGGATGAACATCGCCATCAGGAGGAGAAGCCCGTACAGCATCTGCACGGCCCTCGTCCCGCGGACGAAAAGAAGGATCCAGTAGATGATGAAGGCGACGACCAGGATGTCGAGGACGTCGGCGAATCGCACCGACGGAAGGAAACCTAACATTCCGCCCCCTCACGGATGGCGGCCACCACTCGAACGACATCCCTCATTTCCGGCACATCGTGCACGCGGAGGATGTCCGCTCCCCGCAGCGCGGAAACCGCCACGGAAGCCGCCGTGCCGAACATCCGGCCGGCCGGCTCCTCCTTCCCAGTGACTTTTCCGAGGAACGCTTTCCGTGAGGGGCCGAAAACCACCGGCCTTCCCAGGTTGCGCAGGTCGGGCAGGTGCCGGTGCAGCGCCAGGTTGTCCTCGAGCCGCTTTCCGAACCCGATGCCCGGATCCACGAGGATCCGCTCCCGGGGTATCCCCGCTTTTGCCGCGGCGTCCATCCGCTCCGACAGTTCGTCCAGCACCTCGTCGAACAACGATCCGTAGGATGGAGCGACCTGCATCGTCGCCGGCGTCCCTTTTCGATGCATCAGCACGACGGCGCAACCGGACTGCGCGGCGAATCCGGCCATCTCCGGATCGCCGGCAAGAGCGCTCGTATCGTTGATCATGCAAGCGCCCGCGTCAACCGCCTCCCGCGCAACGGCCGCTTTCGTCGTGTCGATGGAAAGCAGCGCATCCGTCCTCCGCGACAGCCCGCGGATCACCGGAACCACACGTGCGATCTCTTCCCCGGCAGGAACCGGTACGGAACCGGGCCGCGTCGACTCTCCGCCGACGTCTATGATCTCCGCTCCCGCCTCCGCCATCGCAAGCCCGTGGGAAACCGCCGTCTCCGCGGAAACGAATTTCCCGCCGTCGGAAAAGGAATCCGGAGTGACGTTCAGGATGCCCATGATCCGCGGAACCCCTCCCAGGCGAAGCTCTTTCCCCCTGCAGTCCACGACAAAACCTTTTTTCAGGTACCTTCCGACCGCTTCCTTTACGGGGGACAGCGCCGACAGAATTTCGGGAGATTCCTCCATCCACCGGCCGACCTGCTCCGGGGAGGATACCGAGAACAGAAGCCGCCGCCCTCCCCACGCCGTCCGGACCCCCCGACCGGAAAGATACGCCCACAGGATGCGGGCGGTTCTGCCGTCGGGTACGCAGAGAAGATATGGCCGCAGTACGGCGCAGAGCCGATCGGCATCCGAGGGGGCCGTTCCAAGAAAAACGAGACGCCGGTGCGCCTCTTCCGGGTCGCCCGCGTGCAACACCCGAATCACGGGAGACCCCCTGCTTTCAGGCGGGAGAGCCGGGCTGCGGCGCCGGGTTCCCTTCCGCCGAGGCGGACACCAACCCTTCGATGATCCGCTTGATCTCGGCGCCGTCGATGATCTCCTTTTCCAGGAGGGTTTTCGATACCTGGTGCAGCACGTGGAGGTTCTGCTTCAGGATCATCCTCGCCCGTTCGTAGCAGGTGGTGACGATGTCCCGCACTTCCTGGTCGATGTCTCGCGCCGTGGCCTCGCTGTAATCCTTATGCCGGGAGATGTCCCTTCCGAGAAATACCATCTCCTGCTTCTGGCCGAAGGTGACCGGCCCCATCTTTTCGCTCATCCCCCATTCACAGACCATCTTCCGCGCGATGATCGTGGCGCGTTCGATATCGTTCCCGGCTCCGGTGGTTAGCTCCCCGCGCACCAACTCCTCGGCGACGCGGCCGCCCATCAGGATCGTGATGTTGTTTTTCAGGTACACGCTCGAATACG
>JACRMU010000050.1 GCA_016219515.1 Deltaproteobacteria bacterium | reverse complement strand
CGAAGAACTGTTGATTCGTGTATTCGGGCTGGAACACCTGGAATTGGCTGTCCAACTCCTCGGAATGAATCTTTTTCGGGTCCTTCCCGTCTGCGTCGGACACGCGGAGGTCCCGCAGGATCTTTTTTCCGTCATACACGGTAAGGGTGTAGCCGATCTTCTTGCCGTCCACCGACCAGAACGGAAAGGAAGAAGTGGCAGGCAGGGTCTTCCCCGCCTTGTTGCTCTCCGCGAAAGACGTGATCCGGGCCCTGTCGGTGCCGTCCCCTTTCATCGTCCACACGTCTACCCCGTCGGTGAATGCGATCTTCTTCCCGTCGTGGGACCATTTGGGCTGAAGGTACAGGTCCGCGGCGATTTCCGGGGCCTGCGGATAGCGCAGATCGGTCAACTTGAATGTGTTGTCCGTCGCTTCCAGCATGTAAAGGCCCGGCGTCTCGCCGTATCTCGGAATGGCGCTTAGGAGGACCTTGTCGTCCTGGATCGATGCGTCGGCGTACAGGTAGGACCTCAGATCCCCCTTGTTTGGGAAATCGATCGGTCCCTTCTCGGAGAACGCGTGAAGCCCCCTTCCTGAAAACACCAGGAGCCCCTCGCTGCGCGGAAGCCAGAATATCCGGGTATCGCCCTCCAGCGCGAAGCCGGGATAGGAAGCCAGCTTTTCGCCTGTGAAGCTCGCGATATTCAAAGAATCGAGCCCCCCCTCGTTGGCGAAGAAGGCGATCTTCGTCGCATCCGGAGAAGGGACCGGCATCCAGGCGGAAGGCCTGCTCGCGGCGATCGGGCTCGCGGCTCCCGTCACGGCATCCAACAGAAAGAGCTCGGTGGAGACGCTCTTCTCCGATACTCCGGCAAGGACGATCTCTTTCCCGCCGGGGGAAAGCGAAAAATCGGACAGGTGCAGATTCGGAGGGGAAATTCTCTTTTCGATGCCGGATGCGAGATCGAGCCGCCAGAGTGCATTGACGCCGACCTGCCTGACATCCGACTTCGCGGTTTCATGGGGAGCGCGCGGCTTGCCTTTGGCATTGTCCGCCTTTGCGCCGGCCGTGTTGTCGGCGGCCGCGATCGTGTTGTCCGCGGAGACGATCTCAATATCCTGACCGATGTAGTAGACGCCAAGTCCGTCCGCATCCCAGGCGATCCAGCGCCCGGCGAGCCTCGGCGCCTTGGAGACCGAGAGCTCCGTCCCGTCCCGCTTCATAGTGCGGATCTCGAACTCACCCGGGTTTGTAGGGTATGGATAGGCGATGAGACCCGCCCTGCCGGAATGGACCGGCGTCCCGATATACTTGCTCAGAAGGGGCTTGCTCTCCATGGTGGACAGATCGATTTCCCAGATCCCCACGCCGTACGCCTTGCCTGCTTCGTAGAATATCTTGCGGCTGTCCGGACTCCAGAAGATCGACCGAACGCCGATCTTCTCCGTAACGGTCTCGATCCGCGACCCGTCCGCGGTCCCGATCCACAGGTCCCGGACGTTCTGTTCCCCGGGGGCGGTGAACGCGAAAAGCCTCCCGTCAGGCGATTCGACGGGGATGCCGGCGTTGGGGGGGATTCCGGGGATCCGCTCTTCCGGCCTCTCCCCGTCGGCGCCGATGCGCATCGCCTCCTCGTACCCCTTTCGCCTGGTCGTGAACAGGATCGACTTACCGTCCGAAGCCCAAAGGAATTGGGATACCCCCCGGGTCGTAAGCCTGCGTTTGCCGGTCCCGTCGGCGTTCATCACCCACAGGTCCACAGGGGCGTGCAAGGCGGAGGAAAGGAAGGCGATCCTTTTCCCATCCGGAGAATAGGCCGGGCTTCGGCCGCCGTTCGGCTCGGCATGTTTCGCAAAGGAAACATCCGATTTTCCAAGCGCCTTGACGGATAAAGGCGATGCGGCCTTCGTTTCGCCTTCCGCGATGTTTTCAGGCCGTCCGGCGGACGGAAAAATCGCCATTGCTGCAAGAAAAAGCAATACGGGGGTCAGCAGGGCTCTCTTCAATGATTTATCCTTATCGCAACGTATCGGATCGCAAATGACAAAGCACAAATCGAGATGGGCGTTCGTGTCCCACCGGGTCATGTTTTCGTATTTCGAGGCGTGGGCCTTGTGGCACGTAAGGCACATGATCCGGTCCGTGGCTGCGAGCGTCGCCGGGTCGGGGTCGGACGCGACGTTCGTCCTCGCCGAAAAGTCGGAGTCCCCCTTGGCCAACGGATATTTCCAGTCGTACCCTGCCGGGTTGGGGTTGTTCCCCTGGGAATTGGTCACAACCGCCCTGTACGTGTCGATCCCGTACTTGCTCCCGGTCGACTGATCCATCGTCACGTTGGTGGGGTGCTTGATCCATGCGCTGCCCGCGCGGGTCCTGCCGTTGTCCGCACTCCTGTTCTCGCCGCCGCCGCCGTGGAAGTCGCCGTGGCAGGCGGCGCAAAAAGACGAGAAGCCGCCGCGGTAGACGTTCTTGTTCGTGTCGGACTCCGGGAGGAATGGATAGAGCTTCGCCCCTTCGAGCGGGTTGCCGTCCCTTCGGGTGTTCACATACGAGGTCTCGTTCGGACCTCCGCGTATGTCGCCGCGCGAGTTGGAAAGTATCGGCTCGTAGCCGGGCGACGTCGTCCCCTCGTTCCCTCCGTAGCTCTCGACCCCTTTCGCGACCGTTTCGCTTCCCGTGTGGACGATTCCGTTGACCTTGCGCCGAAGCTGCCTCCATGCCGCCACGTTCTCGCCGAATCGGTTGTGCGGGTCGTGGCAGGATGCGCAGTCCCAGTCGTTGGCGGAAAAGCCGCCTCCGGGAGACACCGTCAATACCGGGTCCGAGGGCATTATCATCGACTGCACGCCGCGGCTCTTCCCGGGGTTGTGCCCCTTCTTCGGGTCGATGAAGCTCCAGTGGAAATCCCCCCCGGGCACCGCGTAGTTCGAGGGCATATTGCCGTTGGCGCTCATCACCGCCGGCGCCTTGAATGCGGTGTTGGCAGGATAGAGATGGCACTGCAGGCAGATGTCGGTCACGGTGGGCTGGATCAACAGTCTCGCGTAAGGGCCGGGATTGCCCGTGGTGCCGGTTATGATCGGAGCGCCGTCCTCGCTGTTGTGGATGGTGTGGCAGTCGTAGCAGACCAGCCCGTCGTACGAGTGATACAGGCGGGTGTTCGCGCTGCCGCTGATGTAGTCGATAAAAGCGTTCACCGGTGAGGCAGGAAGAAGGAGCAGGACGACGAGTACGGACGGGACAACTGCGCGTATCGCAGTTCTTCGTTCGGTTTTCATCTCCACCTCCCGGGTGGCGAAAGCCCTGCGGGTGGGGGGATCCCCCGCCCGCAGGGCGATACGGCAACGTTACGCTTGCGGTTTGGTTAGAAACTCTTCACAAACGCCCTGGTCCCGCCCTTCTGGTGGCACTTGCCGCAGCCGTAGGCCGGGTTGTCGCCGCCGGAGGCCTGGCCTTCGAAATCGACGGCGCCATCCGCGATGTAAGAGTGCGCGTTGGTGTCCCAGCGGGTCATGTTCTCGTACTGTGACGCGTGCGCCTTGTGGCATGTGAGGCACGAGATCCGGTCCGTGGTGGCCAGCGTTGCCGGATCCGTGGCGGATGCGACCGCGCTCTTAACGGCGAAGTCGGCGTCCGCCTTGATGAGCGGGTATTTCCAGTCATAGCCGGCCGGGTTCGGGTTGGTGCCCTGGGTATTGATTACGACGGCTTTGTAGGTGTTGATGCCGTATTTGCTGCCGGTGGACTGGTCCATGGTCACGTTGGTCGGGTGCTTGATCCAGGCACCGCCGACGCGGGTCTTGCTGTTGTCGGCGGTCCTGGCCTCGCCGTTTCCGCCGTGGAAGTCGCCGTGGCAGGCGGAGCAGAAGGAGGAAAAGCCGCCCTGGTAGACATTCTTGTTCGTGTCGCTGTAAACCGCCAAGAGGTCGGCGCCCTGGAGGGCCTGTCCGTCCTTGCGGAGATTCACGTAGTTGTTTCCCTGAACATCCCCGCGCGAATTGGACTTTATCGGCTCGTAGGAAGCGTTCTGGGTCTCGCCGCCTGCGGTCGTCTCGACGCCGAAACCGGAAACGTCCCCTGTGACGACCACGCCGTTAACCTTGCGCTTGACCTGCCGCCATGCGGTGTAGGAGCCGCTGAACCGTGAATGCATGCCATGGCAGGAATGGCACGACCATTCGCCGTCGGTGATCGCTCCACCGGGAGGAGTGCTTCCCAGGACCGTATCTTTCGCCATCAGCTTGGATGTCGCGGTGGCCATGGAACCTTTGGTGTATGCGGGATTGTGTCCCTTTTTCGGGTCCAGGTTGGAGAAGTAGAAATCGCCGGCGGGCATGGAGATGCCGCCGGGGCCTGTTCCGTCCAGCGTCATGACGATCGGGGCGGTCCAGCCGCTGTTCACGACGCTCGGCAGGTCCGCGGTGGCGGAGCTGTTGAAGCCCTGCTTGTGGCAGGAGAGGCACATGTCGGTCCAGTCCCCTTTGTAGAGAAGTTCCCTGAACCCGCCCGTTCCGGTCCACTGGCCGGCGCCGCTTCCGGCGTTGACCTTTGCGCCGTCCTCGCTTCCGTGCATCGTATGGCAGTCGGTGCAGATGAGGCCGTCATAGGAATGGTACTGTGCGGTGTTGGGCCCGCCCTGTCCCGAGCCCAGAACCCCAGGCGCCGCCGCAAGCGCAGGCGCGGCCATCAAAACCGCGATCGCGATCGATAGCAAAACCTTTTTCATCGCATCCTCCGAAGTTTTTTCTCTGGCGGCCCGGCCGTCCTTCCGGCGAAGGATCCGTGGGCTTTGCGTCCCCCGATTACTCGAGGTTTGCCTTTTTCAGAGGATTGTTGGGGGTTGACTGCGAATAACGCCGCTCCTCGAATTGGTTGTCCCGATGCGCGCTCCTCGGGCCCTGCATCACCTCCTTTTCCCTCAGGAACCGGACTTTGAACACCTGCACACGCTTGAGCGTGTTCTCGAGAACGTAGATCCTGTCCTTGCCGTCCGATGCGATCTTGGTGGGCATGTAGAACTGCCCGTACCCTTCGCCGATCTTTCCGAACTCCTCGATGAACTCACCATCCCGGTCGAAGCAGGAGACCTTGTTGGTCACCGTGCTGACGACGAAGATATGGCCCGCCTCGTCGGCGGCGATCCCGACGGGACGGTCGAGCTGGCCGTAGAGAACGCCGGGGGAGCCGAACCGCTTGAACGATTTCCCCCTCCTGTCGTAGATCACGACGGAATAGGGGCGCATGTCGGTGAACAGGAACCGTCCGTCAGAATCCACGGCCATCCCGTAGATGAGGTTGGGCGCCCCGTCGCCCGATATGGCGATCTCCTCGTGCGATTCTCCGTTCGGGTCGACTTTCACCACCCCACCTTGTGTCTTGAGCACGTAGATCTCTCCGCCCTTTCCGTTGGCGATGGTCATCGGCCGGACGGGATTTCCGGGAGCGTCCACGATCCCGGGCAGTTGAAGCGTGTCCAGAGGGTTCCCCCGGAAATCGAGGACGCTGATCTTCGGGCTCGTGAGGTGGCCGAGAAAGAGTTTCCCCTCCCCGTCCACCGCCACCATCCTCGGCGAGCCCTCCTTGTCGCCGGGGTCGATCGCCTGCATGAACATGCCGTTTTTGTCGTAGATCAGGACCTTCCGGATGGCGGCGTCGGCGATGTACAGCTCCCCGGTCTTCCTGTCGACGAATATGTCCAACGGCTCGCGAAGCTTGTCGGAGCGCCCGCCCGCGTGCTCGATCGCATACAGGAACTCGACGCTTAAAACCCCGCGGTCGATGCCGGCGGCCGAGGAGGGCGTCGCGGCCCACGGGATTGCGAGGAATACAAGGAGAGGGAGAGTACGGATTTTCATTCTCGCTGACATGGCGATCCCGGGTTTTGCATCGAGCGTGCCGCTCCGCCATCCCCCGGGAACTGCCCGGAAATACAGCGGGTTTCAAAAAGCCGGCGAGCCTTCCCCGGCCCGTCGAAGACCGATATGAACATGCCGTTTGTTCATATACACATCGTATCGATAGGGAAACGCGAACTGCGGGAAGTCCAGAAAAAGGAAACTCTTGCAATATCGAGCGAATCGGAGGGGAGCCCCGTAATTGCAGGGGGAAAATCGCTTTCGATGCCTTAAAAACAATCCGGCACGCCGATTGCGTGCGAAAAAGCCATGACTTCGATGAAGGCGCTGATTGTGGACGACAACCAGCTCGTGTGCTGGGGGCTGGGCAAGACCCTTTCGAAGCGGGGGATCCTCCATCACGCGGTGGAGAACGGAACGGACGCCATGTCCGAAATCCGCAGGACCTTCTACGATCTCGTTTTCCTCGACATCCGCCTTCCGGATGCGAACGGGCTGGACATGCTCCCGGAGATCCTGCGGATCTCGCCCGAAACGAAGGTGGTCGTCATCAGTTCGGACGGGTCCGCGAGCAACGTTCAGCGGGCGATCGCGGGAGGCGCCCTGCGATTCCTGGAGAAGCCGTACGGCAACGATGAGCTTCTGGAAGTCCTCGAAACGGTCACCCGCCGCCGATCCGAAGAAAGGCCGGCGAGCAAGTAGGAGCCGCTATTCCAGCCCGAATTTCTTGATCTGGTATCGCAGGGACTGGTACGTGATGCCAAGGAGCTTCGCCGCGACCGCCTTGTTGTGAAATCCCCTCTCCAGCGCCTGGACGATGAAATCCCTTTCGACGTCGTCGAGCGATATCCCCGATTCGGGCAGCAGGAAACGCACGCTCCCGCCATCCTCCGGCGAGGCCGCCGCCTGCGTCATCTCCTTCGGCAGCTGCTCCTGCCCTATCCATTCCGAATTCTCGAGCACGACGAGCCTCTCGACCACGTTCTTCAACTCCCTCACGTTGCCGGGCCATCGATAGGATTTCATCCGCTCTTCCGCCTCCGGGGTGAATCCTTTCACCGAACCCTTGTTGTACCTGCGGCAGAAGCAGGAAAGGAAATGGCCCGCAAGCAGCGGGATATCCTCCTTTCTTTCCCGGAGAGGCGGGATGTGGAAGGAGAAGGCGTTCAACCGGTAAAAGAGGTCCATCCTGAACTCCCCCGTATCGATCGCCTGCGACAGATCCTTGTTGGTGGTGGCGATCACCGTCAAGTCGACCGGGATTTCCGGCCCTCCCCCGATTCGCCGGACCGCCTTTCTCTCCACGATCCGCAGCAGTTTGTTCTGGAGGCTGTGCTTCATGTCGCCGATCTCGTCGAGAAGGATGGATCCCTTGTTCGCAAGCTCGAAGACCCCCTTCTTGTCGGACTTGGCGTCGGTGAAAGCCCCCTTCTCGTATCCGAAGAGCTCGCTCTCGAGGAGAGATTCCGGCAGCGCGGTGCAGTTGATCGGGATGAACGGGGCCCCGAGCGCCCCCTCGTCTCCGTGGAGGAGCCGGTGGACGTGCCGGGCGAGCACCTCCTTCCCGGTGCCGCTTTCCCCCGTGATGAGCATCGTGGAGACCCGCGCCTCGGCGATCTTTTCGACCCTTTCGCGGATTTCGCGGATCGCCCCCGCGTCCCCGACGAACTCGCTTTCGACCAGGTCGGTGCTGGCGAGCCGCAGACTCCTTACTTCGCGCTCGAGGCGGTCCTTCTCCATCACCTTGCCGATGACGATGTTGACCTCTTCGAGGTTGAACGGCTTGGTGAGATAATCCACGGCCCCAAGCTTCATCGCCTTGATCGCCGTTTCGGCCGTGTCGTCCGAGGTGAGCATGATCACCTTCGTATCGACCCTGCTCGCCGTAATCTCCTGGAGGATCTCGATCCCGCTCTTCACGGGGAGCCTGATGTCCAGCATCACGACGTCGGGAAGGAAGGAATTCACCAGGCCCGGAACGTCGTGGCACTTGGTGTCGGACTGTACCTCGTACCCCTGCTTCTTCAGGAACCGCGAAAGAGTGGCGATGATCAGCGCATCGTCGTCCACCAGCAGCACTTTCCCCATCGCCGTCATGACGGTTTCCCCTCCGCCGCCCTTTTCCGGTGCGGGAGGACGATGCGGAAGAGCGCGCCCCCGCCGGGCGCGTTCTCCACGTCGATCGATCCGCCTTGCTGCTCGATCAGCTGCTTGCAGATGGCCAGCCCCAGCCCCGTGCCCTTGGGTTTGGTGGTGAAAAAGGGCTGGAAGATGCTTTCCCTCACCGCCGGGTCGATCCCCTTGCCCGAATCCCGGACCTCAATCCGGATGGAATCGGCGGACGCGTCGAACCGGGTTTCCACGGACAAGGTCCCCTTGTCCCCCATCGCGTCTACCGCGTTCAGGAACAGGTTCAGGAAAACCTGCTGAAGATGCATGGGGTCGGCCAGGGTCACCGGAACCCGTCCGTCCAGCTCCATCGCGATCCGGATTCCGTTTCCGTCCCCGGACGGAGAGCGGTGCGACTGCAGGTAGAAGTCCGCGGTCGTCTCGATCAGGCCGTTGATGCCGACGTATTCCATCTGCGGCGCGGGCGGCTTGGCGAAACTTAAGAACCCCTTCATCAACGCTTCGAGCCGCCCCACCTCGTCGACGATCTGCGAAAACAGCGCCTTGTCCTCCTCTTTGAGGACCAGCTCTTCGGAGAGGAGATTGGCCGCCGCCTTTATGCCCGCCAGCGGGTTCTTGACCTCGTGCCCGAGCCCCGCCGCCAGCTTCCCCACCACCGCCATCTGCTCCGTGCGCTGCATCTGCAGCATCTGCTCCTTCAGGGAGCGGGCCATCTTGTTGAACGAGGTCGACAGCTCCCCGAATTCGTCCTTCAACCCCTCTATCCGGTAGTCGAGGTCTCCGCCTTCGAGCCTGCGCGTCGCTGTGAGGAGCTCATTCATCGGCCGCGTCAGCCCCCTTATGGAAACATAGGCGACGACGGTCGAGATCAGGGGCCCCGCGGCGATGAGGAGGAAAAGCATGGTCTTGGTGATCGCTATCTGGCCGAACGCCACCTTGGTGTTCTCGGCGAGGTTCCTGCTGGTAAGGGCGACGATGCTGTTCACCTTCGCGATCAGATCCTGCCCTATCCTGATGGCGTGGTCCTTCTCGACCTCCAGCCGGTCGCTCCCCGCTCCGAGCGTCAACACGCTGCTCAACGAGTCCTTGTATTTCTCCGTCAGGCTCTTCAGTTCGTTCAGGCTTTCCATCACTTCCGGAGAGTGGTGACATTGGAAGCATTTGTCGGCCACCTTCCCCATGTGGATGCTGTGGGTAACGATGGTGTCGACGCTGCTCGCATACCGCGTGCCGCTCAGGGTCAGGTCGGATTGAACTCCCTTGATGTGGATCAGCAGATGCTCCCGCAGGATCTCCACCTGGTGGAGCTTGATGATCTTGTCGAGCTTGGAGGTCGCCCGCTCGACGGAGACGATGATGTAAATTCCACAGATCGTGAAGAAGAAGCAGATGGCCCCAAGGGCGATGATGATCTTTTTCTTCATTTACTCGTTCGAGAAGCGGTATGTGGCGAGGTCGATCCCGAGCTCCCTCGTGTATGCCAGGACCGGTCCGTAGTCGGCATCGGTCGTCCTGATGAAACGCCTCGCCCCGAAGGCCTTCAGCACCTTGGCCCCTTCCGGGTCGTCGTGCATGGAGATCAGCGCCTCCGAAATCTTGCGCTTGACCGCGTCGTCGAGGCTCTTCCGCAGCGCAAGGCCGTTTTCGGGCACATCCGCCGATTTCCCGAGGATCACGAGCTCGCGTTCGATCCGGGGGTCCTCGGCGGCAAGCCGCCTGAACACCGTGTTCTTCGCGGCGCCGACCTCCGCCTTTTTTTCGAGAACGTCCCGTATGCTGCCTTCGTGCGTTCCGGTGAAGTGCACGTCGCTGAAATAGGCGTCGATGTCCCTGACGTCGGCCCTGTTCATGTAGATCAGGGGGAAGAGATATCCCGCGGTGGTCGCCCGGGCGACCAGGGCGAGCCGCTTCCCCTTCATATGCCTGACCGTCCGGATCCCGCTGTCTTTCCTCGCGATGATGACTCCGTGGTAGGTGGATGTTCCATCCGGGTCTTCCGGCCTGGCGAGAACCTCGACTCCCAGCTTCGCCTTCGCCAGCGGGTAACCGAAACTCCCGAAAAATGCCCCGTCCAGCTTCAGGGACTCGAAGTTGTCGATGACGTTTCCGTAGTACGTGAGAACCTTGAGCTTGATCCGGACCTCGGCTTTCGATGAAAGGTAGTCGGCGAGCGGCTCGTATCGTTCTATCTGTTTGAAGATATTCTGTTCGGGGATGAGCCCGATCAGGAGGGTCGTCTCCGGGGGAGCTTTGGCCGGAGCCTGCGATTCATGCTTCCCGCAGCCGGTCAAAAACGCCGCAAGGAGGCAAACCGATACCAATAATCTTTTCATGCCCGATTTCACAGCACAATCCGTGCCATGCCCAGAGGGAATCCAATTTCGGCGGGAGATAGGGGGGAATCTAAATCAGAACGATTTCCGGTAAGCCTTAGAGCCGCCCATCCTGTGGCACTTGCCGCAGCCGTACGCCGGATTGTCCCCTACCGAGGCAGCGCCCGTGAAATCTTTCCCGCCCGCAGGGATGAAGGAATGGGCGCGGGGGTCCCACCGGGTCATGTTCGAATATTGCGAGGCATGCGCCTTGTGGCAGGTAAGGCAACCGATCCGGTCGGTCCCGGCGGCTGTTGCGGGGTCGTTCGAGGAAAATGCCCGGCTTTTCACGGAAAAATCGGCATCCGCCTTGACCAGGGGGTATTTCCAGTCGTAGCCGGCCGGGTTGGGATTGTTCCCCTGTGAATTGGCGACGGCGGCCGTGTAGGCGGCGATCCCGTACTTCCCCCCCGGCGTGTCCATGGAGATGTTCGCCGGATGCCGGATCCACGCCCCTCCGGAGCGCGTCTTGCCGTTGTCGCTCCGCTGGCTCTCCCCGCCGCCATGAAAATCGCCGTGGCAAACGGAGCAGAACGAGGTGAATCCGCCTCGGTAGACGTTCTTATTGTCGTCTCCCTCCGCCTTGAAGAGGTCGGCTCCTTCGAGGTCCTGGCCGTCCTTGCGCTTGTTGCGATAGGATGTGCCCTGGATGTCGCCGCGGGAGTTGGAAAGGATCGGTTCGTATCCGGCAGTCGTGGGGCCCTCGCTCCCGCCGTAGCTCTCAACGCCCTTGGCGGCCGTCTCGTTCCCCGTATGGACGATCCCGTTGATCCTGCGCTTGAGCTGGCGCCATGCCGCGACCGAATCCCCGAAGCGGTCGTGCGGGTCGTGGCAGCTTATGCAGTCGAAGTCGCCCGTCGAAAAATTTCCTCCCGGCGACACCGTGATGACAGGATCGGACGATATCGAGGAGGACTGGGCTCCGCGGGTCTTCCCCGGGTTGTGTCCCTTCCTTGGATCGGCCGAACTCCAGTAAAAGTCTCCGGCCGGCAAGGAAACGCCGTCGGGGGTCGTCCCGCCGGAGGTCATCACGGCGGGCGCTTTATAGGCGACGTTGGACGGCGAAAGGTGACATTGCAGGCAGAGGTCGGTAACCGAAGGCTTTTTCAGCAGTTTGGCGGACGGGCCGGCGGCGCCGGACCCTGTCGCGGGAGCGGCCCCGTCCTCGCTGTTATGCAGAACATGGCAATCGCCGCAGACCATCCCGTCCGGAGAATGGTACAGCTTCGTGTTCACGCTCAACGATATGTCCAGATAGGAATAAGAGGACGGGGCAACGAGGAATATCGAACCGAACGCCAGGATGAGGGCGAAGGCGGCGGGGGATATCTTTTTCGTCATCGCAAGGGGCTCCGCTCGTCTCTTCCGCAGGACGCATATCGGTATCCGTCCCGTCGTCTACATATTTTTCGGAAGGGAGAACGTTTACCCTTAACCCGATAGCGTCAATATTCTGACGCTATCGGGAATAAAATTTTTGATCGATATTCGGGAAAAAAAACCGGGGCCCCGGAAGGGATAAGGGCCCCGGCACCGCTGTCGGTTAGAACTTGTACACCATGTAAATCTGCCCGACGTGCGCCTCGTACTTGTTGTAGGTCGCGTCTGCGAAGACGAACTTGGTGGAATTCTCGGCGGTCAGTCCCGCCATATACGGGTTCATGTTGTTCCAGGCGAAGTCGTCGAGCTTGTACCATTCGAACAGGTAGCCGACTCCCACCGTCAGGTTGGCGAACCATTTGTAGGACAGGTTGGCCTTGACCTCGTGAAGCCGGTTCACCACCGTCGGCCAGGACTGGGCAACCGCGTTGGTGAGCTTCGCGCCTGCGGCGAACCCGTTGGCGACCGCCAGGTCCCTGTTGGGGTTGAACGTGTTGTAATCCGCCTTGCTGTAGGACAGGTTGTAGCTGGTATCGAGCGTCAGCTTGTCGGGGAGGATCTGGATCTTCGCGCCCACGCCCACCGTGTCCGTCGTCTCCTTGATGTCGGTGTTCCAGTAGTTCAACGGATTGAAGTTGCCGAAGAGCGTCGCCTCGTTGTCCGTCGTGGTGCCGATATCGAACGCGTCGTCCTTGGCGCCGGAGTTCATCCTGCTTTTCCGGTATTCCCGCAGGTAATTGAGGGAGAAGGCGATCCTCTCGGAGGGCGTGTAGGAAACATCCAGGCCGCCCGCGACGTTCTCCACCTTCTTGAGACCGAAGCGGCTGTCTTGGGCGAGCTTGTCCCTCATGTACTGCCCGGAAAGTCCGAGCGACAGGGTTTCCGACGGGTCGTACTGGAACCTTGCGTCCGTCTTGTGGCGGACCCGGTCCGCCCAGTCGAAGTTCCTCAGGCCGATAGCTTCGGGGTTTGCCGCGTTGTCGCCGTTCTTATAGCCGTCGACGGTCCGTTTCGCGTACTTGTAGCCCGCCTTCAGACTGGCGTTCTTCGCCGCCTTGTACAGGAAGCCGGCCCCGGCGCTGTATTCCGTGGTGGAGTCGATCCGCAGCTTCTCCCGTTTCCATCCCTCCCAGCCGGCATCGAACAGGAGGGCCAGCGGCTTGGACGCGTGATAGTCGAGGGACAGGCCGGCGGTCTGCCGGGTGAAGGAGAGCGGCTCGTTGAACACGGCCGCGTCGGTGGTGTTGGTGTCGTTCTTGATCAGCCGCCAGTACGACTCGCCGAACCCCGCGTAGCCGGGGAAGCGGATCTCGTCCGATTCGTTCTTGTAATCGTAGTACCGGTACTTGAGGGTCGTTTTGAGCGAGTGGGTCGGTTTTGCCGTCACGACAAAGCTCCCGGAAAGCGTCTTCACGTCCCCGTCCAGGTTCGACTTGGGGAGGCTCCCCGCGTTCGTCACGTCGATGCCCAGCGCTCCCGGGGCGCCGGCGAAGGCGAGGCCGTTCAGGGCGCTGTTCAGCGTATAGGGCAGGAACGGGCTGTCCTGCGTGATCCAGCCGTAGCTTACGGTGCCGGTGAACCTGCCGCGGTGCGGAAGGTCGACCGCCCCCGATGCCGTGAAGTCATGGGACTTGCTGTCGGGCGAGAGGGAAAGCTGGCCGCGGGCGAACCGGCCCCGCTCGAAACCGTTGTCCCCGGACGCCGCCGATGCCCCGGCGGAGCTCGTCGCTGTGGCGTCGGTGATCCGGAACGGGTTGTCCCAGATCAGGGCCGCGTTGCGGTTGTTGAAATCGGTGAAGCTGTACTCGAAGTCCGCCAGCCAGCTCCTCTTGTAAACCCCGGCTCCGAGCGAAACGGTGGTCGTGCGGAAGTCGATGGGCTCCGCCAGGTCCGCCCCGCTCACCAGGAACAGGTCGGCGGTATGCGCAAGACCGCTACCCTGTGCGTACCGTTCATACGTCCCGGCGGTGATCACCCTGGCGCCGGTACGCTTCTCGTTCGTCACCTTCGCCCAGGTCTTGACGTCTTCGGAGACGTTGCATTCGAGCGAGAATCCGGCTTTCTCGCGCTTTAGCTTGAACGTGAACGGGTTGGCTTGCGCATAGAGCCCTCTTACGATCGACTGGGCCGAAGCATCCTCGCCCGTGGTATCGGTGATTACGTTCCCTCTCTCGACTCGCGTCTGCTCCACCGCCTGCAGGGCGCTCTGTACGTTATCGGCGATGGAAAGCCGGTTTGTGCCCGCACCGTTGAACAGCAGGACGCCGTCGCTGAAGTTGTGCGGGATGCTGTCATAGAAAAGGTTGTACTTGTAGATGCCGTGCTTCCCGCCGGTCAGGCTGTAGTACTCGTTCTCCTGGGCGGGGTTCTTGATCTTTACCTCGAGGAAGTAGCGCGAGGCGTCCTGCTCGAGACGGATCGATGCGTCGTTGACGAGGAAGCCGTTCCTGACGTCCCGGTACTCCTCGAACTTCTCGCTGGAGCCGTTGACCTTCTTCTGCTGCACGCCGATATCCAGCAGGCCGGCGGCCCCTCCGATACCGGCCCCCGCCTCCGCTTGCGCCGTTCCGGCGAACAGCGCGAGCGAAAGGAGCAGGGCGGCCGCCGCGCATGCGATTTTTCCGCGTATCATCTGCCGTTCCTCCGTGGAAATTATCTTTGTCATTTTCGTCACCTCTGCAGGACCGGTCCGGACGGGTTGTTCGACCCGTGGATCATCGGGTGGCAGTTCAGGCAGGACCTGCCGAGGGCGTAGACGGAGTTCGTGGAGAGGGTCCCCGTCTGATGCCTTCCCTGCATGTGGCAGGACTGGCAGAGACGCGGCACTTTCTGCGTCAGCATCTTGTCGAAGGAGGACCCGTGCGCGGAGTGGCACGTCATGCAGTCCTCCTTGACCGGCGAATGTTCCCAGAGGACCGGCGCCTTCTTCTCTGCGTGGCATTCGTAGCACTTGTCGTTGATGGACTTGGCGGCGATGAGCTTCTCGCTCCTCGCGCCGTGGGGGTTGTGGCATGCGGAGCAGCTCATCTTTCCCTCGCCCGTCGGAGAGGAGGAGTCCCGCATCGGGTGCTTCGACCGCTTCAGCATGGAGGCGCGCACCTCGCTGTGGCAGGCGAAGCAGACCTCCTTCTCGTCGGGCTTGGCGAGGAGCTTCGCCTTGTTCCCGTGGACTTTGTGGCACGCGGCGCATCCCGCCTCCTGGCTGTCGTGGGCGCTCCCCTTCCAGAACATCTGTCCCTTTCCCTTGGCATGACAGGCAAGACAGGCCGCCGAGGCGATTTCCGCGCTGTTTTTCGCGGGATTTACGATCTTCGACTTGTCGCCCGATTCCACGTGGGCCCCCGCGGGGCCGTGGCAGGATTCGCAGCCGGCATTCTTCGCCCCGTAGTAGGCGGCCTTGGCGTGTATGTTGGCGCGGAAGGAGCCGACGATTCCTTCATGGCACTCCTTGCACTTGTCGCTGCCGACATAGGCGCCGTCGGCGGCGAGAGCGATCCATGCCGCCGCAAGGATCAAAGAGCAGGCCAGTGCCGCCACACGTAAGAATCTTTTGGGTATTGCCGTTTCATTCATCAATCCGTTCCTCCTTTGCGCGGGCGCTTCAATTATCGATTTCTTGATTTTATTTCTGTTTTCCTTTGATGACGATATATAAATTTCGTTTTATCCATAAGAATTATCAGCAATCCCCATGCCGATGTTCGTATGGAGGGGTTCCGTTGGATTTAATACATATTAACGGGATGTTAGATAGGCAGGGACGCATGGGAATTCGCCGCCTTGCATGAAAGGCGGATCATGTGTTTCCCAATGGAAACAAAAAAATCGACGTGTTTCGAATTAGAAACGGCGTAAAGGCGTTGCGGTAAGGACTTCCGTTAATCCTTAAGACGTTCCCAGAGGGCCTTCCGGCCGATGCCGAGAAGTTCCGAGGCACCGGTCCGGCTCCCCCCTGCGGCCCTCAATGCGCGTTGAATATGATCGAGTTCGAACCGCCTGACGGCTTCCTTCAGCGGGAGAATCTTCCCGGCATCGGGAATCTCCTCGAAGGGCGCTACGCGAACGCCCGACACCTCCGGCGGAAGATGCTTCGGCTCGATCATCCCCTCCCTGCAGAGGATGGATGCCCGCTCGACGATGTTCCACAGTTCACGGACGTTCCCCGGGAAATCGTAGTTCATGAGCAGGGGCAAGGAACTTTCCGAGACCCGGCGGTTGCCGCCGAGTTTTTCGATGAAGTGATCGACGAGCAGGGGGACGTCCTCCAGCCGTTCCCTCAAGGGGGGGAGACGGACCGCGAACACGTTCAGCCGATAGAAAAGGTCTTCCCGGAAGTTTCCCTCGGCGACCATGGCCTTCAGGTCGTCCTTGTTCGTGGCCGTAACGACGCGGATGTCGACCGGAACGTTCTCGCTCCCGCCGATCCTCGTGATGACGCGTTCCTGGAGCACCCGCAGCAGCTTCGCCTGCGCGGGGAGGGGCATCTCCGCGATTTCGTCGAGAAAGAGGGTGCCGCCGTGGGCCTGCTCGATCTTCCCCTCGGTGCGCCGGAGAGCCCCGGTGAAAGCGCCCTTCTCGAAACCGAACAGCTCCGCCTCGAACAGGGTATCAGGGATGGCGGCGCAATTGAGCGCGACGAAGGGGCCGTCTTTCCTTTTCCCTCTCCTGTGGAGCGCCTTGGCGATCAGTTCCTTGCCGGTGCCGCTCTCGCCGAGGACGAGCACGGTTGCGTCGGTATCCGACACGAGGGAGACGAGGCCGAAGACCTCCTGCATCGCCTTGCTCTTTCCGACCAGCTCCTCGAAGCGCGACTGGGAGGCGATGAGCTTTTTCAGGTCCCGGTTCTCCTCTTCAAGTGCCCGGACCCGCAGGACCTTGTTGAGCAGCATCATGAACTCTTCCATCGAGAACGGCTTGGTCAAATAGTCTTCGGCGCCGAGCTTCATCGCCGCCACGGCGGATTCGACGCTGCCGTAACCGGTGATGGTTATGACGGACGGAGCGGGAGTCTTCGCCTTCGCCTCCTTGAGGACTTCCAACCCGTCTTTTCCGGGCAGCCGGATGTCCGTGACCACGATATCGAACGTTTCCGCAGCGAGCAGTCGGACCGCTTCCAGGCCGTCTCCCGCCCCGACGACGGAAAACTCCGCTTCCTCCAGATGGTCCGTCAAGGTGAAGCGGAGGCCGGGATCGTCCTCGACGACCAGGATCCGTTTACAAGGTGTGTCCATCGGTCCCTTTCCTATCTGGGCGTGTACGGGAGAGAGATGAAAAACGTCGCCCCCTCCCCCGTCCTGGAGGATACCCGCATCCTCCCTCCGTGCTGCTCCACGATTTTCTTGCAAACCGCGAGCCCGAGTCCGGTCCCCTTACCCGTCCCTTTTGTCGTGAAGAAGGGCTCGAATATCCGATCGAGGTTCTCTTCCGGAATTCCGCATCCCGTATCCGCCACGGACAAGGTCAGGAAGGCGCCGTCTTCGATGTGCCCGATATCGAGCTTTCCGCCGGAAGGCATGGCGGCGATCGCGTTCAGCACCAGGTTGACGAGGACCTGCTCCATCTTGTGGGCATCCGCCCTCACGGTCAGGGGGGGAACGCGGTTGGCGACTTCGATCCGCCCCCTGTCGAGCTGGAAGTCCAGGAGTTCCAAGGTTTTCCCGACGAGATGCCCGACATTGCAATCGGAAAGGTGCGTCGCGTGCACGGTGGAATAGTCGAGAAGCTGCGAGACCGCCCGGCGGATGTTCTCGAGGCTTTCTCCGACCACTTTAAGGTACTGATCCCGCTTTTGGGACGGCAACGACTCCTTCCGAAGCGCCTGGACGCCGTGCATCGCACCGGTCAAGGGGCTGTTGACCTCGTGGGCGAGCCCTGCCGCCAGCGTCCCGATCGTCGCCATCTTCTCCGTGCTCACCAGGAGCTCCTGGGTTCTTTTCCGCTCGCTCTCCTCTTCCCTCAGGCGGTTCACCATGATGCGGTAGCTGTTGTGGAGCTCGCCCAGCTCGTCGTTCCGCTCGGGGAGAGGAGCGGGGTCGAGATTCCCGAGGCGCACGGAATTCAATGCGTCGGACAGGCGCCGGATCGGCCTCGTCATGATCCTCGCGGCAACGAAGGCGATGAAGACGAGGAGAACCGCGGCGGACATCGATATGTACAGGATCTTCCCGGTCAGCGCCTGCACTTCGGCAGACATTCCCGCGAGGGAATAGCCGAAGCGCAGCGTCCCGAACCGCTTGGAGGATATGCTCAACGGGGCCGCCACGTCGATCACGCCGCCGTTCAGCGGGTCCCCTACCATGGTAAGGGTTATGTCGGCGGCGGCCAGCGCCGTCACGGTCAAGGGATCCGCCAGTTGCTTGTGAAATTGCGTCAAGTCGCTGTGGGAGAGGACGACGCCGTCCGGGCCGAGAACCATGACGTAGGCGATGCGCATGTCCTTGTTGCCCGCGAGACGCGTGATATAAAGATCCAGCAGGCCCGCTTCGGCCACCAGGCCGATCTCTTCGTAAAGCAATACCTGCGTGATCGGAAACCGCATCGAGGCGGCAAGGGTCCGCGCGGCCCGATTCTCCCTCTCCAGGAGATGGCTCGTTTCCTCTTTCACGAGGGATAAATGGAGGACCAGCGCGAAGAGAAAGATCGCCGCCACCCCCGCGGCCATGAACTTTCCCGCGAGAGAGGAAAAGGGGCGTCTTATCATTCCAAAAATGGATTCGATGCGTGGCAACGGATGCCGCAACCCCCCGTTATGGAAACGATCCTGCGGTAAAGGAAATCGTAATCGCCGCCGTTCGCTTTGACGAATCCCTTCCGGAGCTCCGGTCCAAGGCCTTCCGACTCCGGCCGTCCGCTTTCCTTGGGCTCGTTGATCGAGAGGAGCGCTCTCGTCAACGCCTTCTCCGCGTCCCTGGAAAGGGAGGGGCCCGCGGCGATCGGCGCGTTCGGCAGTTCTTCCGACATGGCGACGACCCGCAGACCCTGGTCCTTGTATTTCCACGCGACCACGTCTTTCACCGCCCCCGCGTCGAAAACCCCCTTCAGGACCGCCCTCGCAACTTCTTCATGGTTGCGTAAATTCTTCTTTTTCCCAAGCTTGTCGGGAGTCACGCCCGCTTCGCAGAGCATGATGGTCGGGATCAGGCTGCCCGTTGTGGATCGGCGGGCGCCGAATGCGAAGCTTCGCCCCTTGAGCTCGGACAATTTCCGGACGGGGCTGTCGTTCCGGACGATGATGTAGCAACGGTAGCTCGATTTCCCGTCGCCGCTCAGCGGCTTGACGATCGCTCGCGCCCCGAAGCGGTGCCGGGCGAGGGCATACGTCGCGCCGCCGAGATATGCCACGTCGGTCACGCCCTTGCCAAGGTCTTCTATCGTTTCCATGTAGGATCGACCGATGCGGAGCTCGAAATGGTATGGGGTGTTCCGTGAAAGATAATCCATCAACGGCTGGTAATATTCGTACATCACGTGCGGGTTGAACCGGGGGATGACGCCGAAATGGACGGTCTTTTTCTCGGGTTTTTCCGGCGTGCCCGCCATGGCGGGAGCGATAAGGAGGAAAACGAGGAAAACGACCGCCAACGACCTGAGGCGGGTTATGCGCACACGCTTCTTTCCCCTTCGCATCGGCGAATACTTCCCGTGAATAGTATACATGGGCATGGAACGGAAAATGGAACCTGATTCATTGCAATTCCCTTGCGTGCGCCGCGACTTCGCCGGTCTCAAGCCCGGGCCGTGACAACCCCCACTCCGCGGGGATCCGGTTTGTCGGACGAAATTTTAACAAACCCGGCGCTTTTTAGCATGGATGCGATCTCGCCGGCGGAATAGGCCCTCCCGCCTTCGGTCACTGCAACCATGTGGACGGAGAAGAATGCCGGTCCGGGCGGAGCGGTCTTGCTCTCATCAAGGAGGAATTCCTGCACGGCGATCCGGCCTCCGGGCGCCAACGCCCGCCGCGCCTTGCGCAGAAGAGCAATGCAATCCTTCTCGGAATATGCGTGGAAGATGTGGGAAATCCAGATGAAGTCGAAAGGACCGCCGAGAGGATCCCTCGTGAAGTCCCCTTCCGCCAGGCGGATCAACCGGGCGGCGCCTTTCTCCTTGAGAATTTTCCTGGTCACCCGCAGCGTTTCCGGAATGTCGTATACCGTGACCTCCGCTCCGGGATACCGCTTCGCCCATTCCACGGCATACGTGCCCGGGCCGCCACCGAGATCGAGAACGCGCTCCCCCGCCCGGAGGGGAAACCGGACGGCTACCTGTGCCGCACGCTCCCGCGCATTGTCTTCCATCCCCCGGATGAAGTTCTCCTGGAAGTCGCTTCCTTCCCGGCGTCCCCTCCGGTTTCCGCGGATCTTCCTCTCCAGCAAGGTCCAGTCCGGCCAGCAGTCGAGGTGATGGAGGAGGATGGAGCGTTTCGAGCGGGGACCGTCCGCCAGGAAATCCCGCGCAACCCGGGCGTTCCGGTATTTCGATCCCGTCTTTTCGAGCAGCCCCATCGCGACGAGGGCGTTCAGGAGGATGGAGAGGTTGCGGGGATCGGCGGGCAGCCGGCGCGCAAGGCCTCCCGCGTCCCGCGCGCCTTCGGCCAGCGCGGAGAAAACGTCGAACCGAAGCGCCGTGAAGAGAATCATGGCCGTTTGGTAACCGTGCGCCGCCTCCATCAAAGATTCCACCGATTTCACCGGGATCATCCGTTTCTCCCCCTATCGGGATTTCTTCACGCGGGGCGGGCCGCCCCGGACGTCGACGACTTCGTACCCGGCCTTCCGGATCCTTGCGCGGAGGGCATCGGCCTCCGTGAAATCGCGCGCGCTTCGGGCCGCCTCGCGCCGCGCGACAAGTTCCGCCACCGCGGGCGGGACCGGGGCCGCGGCGCCCGCTCCCTCATCCCGCGTCTCCCCCTTTTCCGTCCGGGCGGCGGGAACGATCCCCAACCCCAGCACCGCGTCCCATTCCACCGCGAGCTCCCGCAACGTCCCGCCGGGAAGCCCCGCATGCGCTGCCTCGTGGACGACCCCGACCGCCCGGGGAAGATTGAGGTCGTCCTCCACGGACTCGCGGAACCTGCGGCGGAAATCGGCCGCCGCTTCCGGGTCCGTTCCCTCTCCCGCCTCGGCCCCGTCGAATGCCTTCTTCAGCCGGGTGAACGCCCTGGAGGCCGCGGCCTGCCCCTCCCAGGTGAAATTCATCGGAGTCCGGTAGTGGAGGGTCAGGCAATAGTAACGGAAATCCATCGGGTCGACGCCGCGGTCCGCGAGATCGTCCAGCGTGTATTCGTTCTTCATCGATTTCGACATCTTTCGGCCGTCCACCAGCAGGTGCGCCGCATGCATCCAGAGGGCGGCGAACCGCCCGCCGGTCGCCGTCCTCGCCATCGCCCGGGAATTTTCGTGATGGGGGAACCGAAGGTCGATGCCGCCTACGTGGATGTCGAACTCGTCGCCAAGGTACTTGACCGCCATCGCCGCGCACTCGACGTGCCAGCCGGGCCACCCTTGCCCCCAGGGGCTGTCCCAGCGGAATTCCCTCCCGGGCTCGGCCGGAAGCCACAGGGTGAAATCCTCCGGGCGCCTTTTATGCCGGTGAATGGAAACGTCGGTGCGGCCCGCCGCCTCCCCCTCCCCCAACTGCGCCCCCGACAGCTCTCCGTACCTTTCCGCGCGGGTCACGTCGAAATAGAGGTAATCCCCTTCCCGGTACGCCGCGCCTTTTCGCTCCAGCTCCCGGGCGATCGCGACCATCTCGGGGACGTGCGCGGAAGCGCGCGGATAGACGTCCGCCGGGAGGAAGTTCATCCGCCGGCAATCCCGGAAGAACGCTTCGGTGAAGAACTCCGCGATCTCGCGCCCCGTCTTCCCCGCCGCGCGGGCCGCGGCGATCACCTTGTCCTCCGCGCGGTCGAGGACCTCCTCGTGCATGTGCCCCATGTCGGTGATGTTCTGCACGGCGAACGCCGCGATCCCTTCGAACCGGAGAGCGCGGACCAGCAGGTCCGTCAGCAGGTAGGTCCGCAGGTTCCCGATGTGGGCATAGCGGTATACGGTCGGCCCGCACGTGTAGATCCCCGCATGCCCGGGGCGGAGCGGAACGAAAGGAGTCTTTTTTCTGGCGACCGTGTCATAAAGGGAGAGATCCACAAGCCCCCCCCTGCCGGTTACATCTCCTGGTAGACTTCCTTCTCGATCTCCTCCTGGAGAAGCTTCACGTGCCGCTTCTCCTCCTCGACGAGGAAGAGGAACATTTTCCGGATGGAAGGGTCCTCCGCCGTCTTGGCGAACTCGGCGTACTCCTGGACGGCCTCCTTTTCGCGTTCCAGCGCCATCCGGATGATTTCGATCGGGGTGTTCGACATCGGTTTCCCTCCTGGATTGTCAAGGATGCAAAGCGATTATCGTTAGGGATGCTTCTTCAGGTAGTCGTCCAGCGCCGCCTTGACGGCCTGCTCCGCCATGACGGAGCAGTGGATCTTCACGGGAGGAAGGCCGTCGAGCGCTTCGGAAACCTGCTGGTTCGTGATCGCCCGCGCCTCCTCGACCGACTTCCCTTTGATCATCTCCGTCAGCATCGAACTGGAGGCGATCGCCGCGCCGCACCCGAAGGTCCGGAACTTCGCCTCCTTGATCCTTCCCTCTTCGACCGTGAGGTAGAGGCGCATCATGTCCCCGCACGCCGGGTTGCCCACCTCTCCGATGCCGTCGGCGTTCTCGATCTCTCCGACGTTTCTCGGGTTCATGAAGTGGTCCATTACCTTTGCGCTGTACGGTCCGCCCGCCATGGCTCTTATCCTCCCTGGACCTTTTGCTTCTGGTAGTCGAGGTACGTCGGGGACATCTCCCAGAGCCGCTTCACGATCCCCGGCAGAATTCCAAGGACCTCGTCGACCTCTTTCGCGGTGTTCCCTTTTCCCATGCTGAAGGTGATCGACCCCGTGCAGATGTCCGAGGGGACCCCGATCGCCCGGAGCACGGGCGACGCCACCAGGTCCTCCTCGTCGTGGCCGCGCAGGTTCGAGCTGCACGCCGACCCGGATGCCGCCATCACGCCGTGGACGTTCAAAAAGAGGAGCAGCGACTCCCCCTCGGCGTATTCGACCCAGAAGCTCACGTGGCCGGGGAGGCGGTCCGTCGGATGACCGGTGAAGTGAAGATGGTCGATCGTCTCCCCGATGCCGTCGAAGAGCTTCTTCCCGAGCCGGCGCAGGTGCGCGGCCCACGCTTCCCTCTCGTCACTTGCGATGCCGGCGGCCGCTCCCATCCCGACGATTCCCGGAACGTTCTCGGTCCCCGCCCGGAACCCCCTCTCCTGGAAACCCCCGTCGATCTGCGACGCCACCGAAACCCCCTCGCGGACGAAAAGGGCGCCGACCCCCTTCGGCCCGTAGAAGTTGTGCGCCGAGAGGGTGACCAGGTCGGCCCCGATCTCCCGGACGTCGAGGGGAATATGGCCGGCGGAGGCCGTGGCGTCGGTGTGGAACAAAACCCCCCGCTCCTTCGCGATCCGGCCGATCTCGGCCACGGGCTCGATCGTCCCGATCTCGGAGTTGGCGTGCATGACCGAGACCAGCGCCGTGTCGGGGCGGATCGCCTTGCGGACGTCCTGCGGGTCGACCTTCCCGTCCCGGTCCACGCGGAGGAGAGTGACCTCGTACCCCCGGTTGCGCAGCGGAAGCATGGCGTTCAGCACGGAGAAGTGCTCCACCTCCGACGCGACGATATGCTTCCCCTTTTTCCCGCCCGCCTCGACCGCCCCCTTCACGGCCAGGTTGTTCGCCTCCGTCGCCCCCGACGTGAAGACGATTTCCTGGGGCTGCGCGCCGATCAGCGACGCCACGGCCGCCCTCGCCGCGTCCACCGCCTTGAGCGCCGCCTGCCCCTGGTCGTGGATGTGCGAAGAGGGGTTGCCGTAGAACTCCGTGAAATACGGCTTCATCGCCGCGAAAACGCGGGGATCGAGGGGGGTGGTGGAGATATGGTCGAAGAAGATGCGCGCCATGGGCGTCCCCGGAACTACTCCTTTACCTTGAACTCCGCCATCTTGTCCCGGATCAGCTTGCTGTGCTTCTTCTCCTCTTCGGCAAGGAAGGTGAACATCGCCTTCAACGAGGGGATCTGCGCCTCCCTGGCCCCCTTCTGGTATTCCCCGTAATGCTGCATCTCGAGCAGAAGCGCCCTGCGCAGGACTTCCTCCATCGTCCACTTGGCCATCGGTGTCCTCCCGTCGTCGGTGTGGCGGAATGCGGCGGCGCCGCCTTCTCGCGCCTTGCTTTACGGAAAACCCTCTCCGTATATAATCTCAACCTCGCCGGAGGGTCAAGGTGTAGTAAAATTTCCCCATATGAAAAAAACCCTCTTGCTTGCGGGCGGGGTCCTGGCCATCGCATCGATCGCCGTCTTTCTCTGGTTCCGCGGACGGGAGCCCGCCTCGAAACCCGGGGACGGGACGTCTCCTCCCTCCGCGGCATCCGTCGACCGGATGGCCCCGGCGTTCTCCTTGAGCGACATCGGCGGCAACGTCGTCGCCTCATCGCAGTTCCTCGGGAAGCCGACCGTCATCAACTTCTTCGCGACCTGGTGCCCCCCCTGCCGCGAGGAGATCCCCGGCTTCGTGGAGATCTACGGCAAATACCGGAACAGCGGTTTCGAACTGGTGGGGATCGCCCTCGACACGGACACCCGGGGGAAGCTCCCGCAGTTCCTCGTGCAGCACCGGATCGAGTACCGCATCCTCCTCGGGGACGTGGCCACCGTCCGGGCCTACGGCGGCGTCCGTTCCATTCCCACCACCTTTTTCGTCGGGAAGGACGGCAGGATCCGGAACGTGCACGTCGGATACATCGACAAGGAATCCTTCGAGCGGGAAGTCCGGAAACTGCTGTAGACAGCCCCCCCCTGCCGCTCCCGGCCCTCCAAACCTCCTGGCCGCCGGGGCATATTGCCGTCTTCCATCCCTGTCAATAAAACGGCCACGGGAGGCGAAAAGGTGTGCTTTCGCCTCCCGTGGTATTTCGCGGACCGCATCGAGTCCTTACGCGGAATGGGCCGCTACGCCGGAACGCACGCAGCGGTGGGACACACGCCTGCGCAAGCGGCGCAATCGGTGCACTTGCTCGCATCGATGGTGTAGATGGGGTCCCCCTCCGCGATGCACTGCGCGGGGCACTCCGGAACGCACGCGCCGCAGGCGATGCATTCCTCCGTGATCTTGTACGCCATTTTACCTCCCTACGGTGTCGTTTGGCTCAAACCGATTCCACCCGCTGTACCGAGGGAATCTCTTCCTTGAGCGCCGCCTCGATGCCGCCCTTGAGCGTCATCGTCGCCATGGGGCACCCGTTGCATGCGCCGACAAGGCGCACCTTCACCACGCCCCCTTCGACGTCGACGAGTTCCACGTCTCCCCCGTCCGCCTGCAGGGCCGGGCGAATCTTATTCAATACCTTTTCGACTTCCAGTTTCATGCAGCCCACCTCCCTTAACGGTCTCCCCGTTTTATTAAGATGTCATCCCCCGGCCTTCCGTTCCTTGACGGAGGTCAATCCGCGGACAACAACTCGTAGCCGGCCTTCTTGATCGCCGCCTTGAGCACCTTGTAATTCTTCGTCTCGAAGCGCAGGATGAGGACCTTCTTTTCCGGGTCGTCGTGCGCCGCCGTTGCCACGGACACGATGTTGGCGTCGAAGTCCTTCATGAGCTTCAGGACCTCGAAAAGCATGCCGGGCCGGTTTGGAAGGGACAGCTCCACGCGGTAGCCGGGCCCGCTGACTCCCATCGAT
>JACRMU010000097.1 GCA_016219515.1 Deltaproteobacteria bacterium | reverse complement strand
TCCTTCTCGCCTTCCTTGATGCGCGAATATACGCGGATGGTGTCCCCCACATTGAAGGCCGGGAGATCGCTCCGAAGCTTCGACGTTTCCAAATCCTTGAGGAGACTCATGGCAAAAACCCCTTCCTTCCGTCGGATCCCCGATATCTGCAAGACCCTATAATTTATTCCACACCCTTGCCGGGTGTCAACGGTTTCCTAAACCCGCATTTCTCACCAAGCTTCTACTGCGGCGGCGGATACGGGCATGTCTACTGCGTTGCGCTCGGTCGGGCTCCTCGCCGTAGGTTCAACTACGCCTGCGGCGCCCTCGGTCGCGACGCCTTGTATCCATACCCGTCTCCACCGCCTCGCTACGAACCTTTGTGAGAAATGCGGGTTACCAGGTCGGGACGCCGCTCCCTCGTCCTCCGAAGGGCCTCTTCGCGGCGCCACTCCTCCACGGCCGCGTGGTCCCCCGACAGGAGCACCTCCGGAACCGCGTGGCCGCGGAACAGGCGGGGGCGGGTGTACTGCGGCGCCTCCAGCAATCCCTCCTCGAAGGAGTCCCGCGTAGATGCCATCGGGTCCCCCAGCACCCCGGGGAGGAACCGGGCCACCGCGTCGATGAGCACCAGGGCGGGCAATTCCCCTCCGGTCAGGACGTAGTCCCCGATCGACACCTCCAGGTCGGCCAGGTGGTCCGCCACGCGCTGGTCGACCCCCTCGTAGCGCCCGCAGATCAGGATCAGGTGCTCTTCCGGCGCAAGCCG
Source organism: Deltaproteobacteria bacterium (assembly GCA_016219515.1). Lineage (GTDB taxonomy): Bacteria > Desulfobacterota > Deferrimicrobia > Deferrimicrobiales > Deferrimicrobiaceae > JAENIX01. Next base: position 18,769 of record JACRMU010000097.1, on the reverse strand, counting down.
CCGCGCGAGCGAGGAGGTGAGCGTCTCCCCCTGGGGGGAAAGCAGGACGGCCTTCCCCGGCCCGAACCTTTCCCGGAGCGCCTCCACCCCTGCGAAGATCGGCTCCGGCTTCATCACCATCCCGCCGCCGCCGCCCAAGGGCGGCTCGTCGGTCACCCGGTGCTTCCCTTCGGCGAACTCCCGCAGATCGTGCACCGCGATCGTGAGGAGCCCCGCCTCCCGCGCCTTGAGGAGGATGCTGTGGTCCAGCGGCCCGGAAAAGATCCCGGGGAACAGCGTGAGGACGTCAACCCTCATCCGGCCATCCTTCCGGAGGCGTCACGACGATGCGGCGTCCCGGGGTATCCACCTCGCGCACGAACTCGGAAACCAGCGGCAGGAGGACCTCTCCTCCTTCGCCGTCGCGGCGGATCGCCAGCCAGTCATGGGCGGGGCCTGGAACGACCTCCGCCACCGAGCCGATCCGGCCCGCCCCGGCCGCCTCGACCGCGCACCCGACGAGGTCGGAGACGAAATACTCTCCATCTTCCAGGGGGGGAAGGTCGCCCGGGGACACGAAGACGCGCGCGCCGACCAGCTCCTTCGCCGCCTCCGCGGAGTCCACCCCCTCCAATGAAAAAACGGCACAGCCGCCCGACCGCCGCGCCGTCATTACCTGGTACCGGCGTCCTTCGGGCCCGCTCCCCTCCGGCTTGCCCGCAAACCGCAGGGTGCGCGCCGGCAAAAGCCCCGAAGGGTCCCCCGAGAGCGCCTTCACCTTGATCCCCCCGGCGACGCCGTGGACCGCAACCGCTTTCCCGGCTTCCAGCCAGCCGTCCGCCGGGAAATTCTTCTCAGCCAGCCGCCTTCTCCCGCTTCCCGTCCAGATATTTCTTCCAGAGGCCCGTTTTCTTCAGCAGGCTTCTGACCGTTTCCGTGGGCTGGGCGCCCTTGCCGAGCCATCGCAGGACCAGCTGTTCGTCGACCTGGAACTGCGCGGGGCTTTCCTTCGGGTTGTAGGTGCCTACCCTTGCGATGAATCTGCCGTCCCTGGGTGCCTCGGAATCCGCGATCACCACGCGGTAGGAGGCCAACTTCTTCCTTCCCGTCCGCGTCAGCCGGATCTTTACCGCCATCTTCAAACCCTCCTGTGTTGTATGAACATCAATGTATCACGATCCGGATCCTACCCGAAGAACGGCAGGTTCCTTCCCGCTTTCCGGCCCCCGGCCTTCGAGAGCCGCTTGATCATCTCCTCCGCCTGCTGGAAGTTCTTCAGGAGCCGGTTCACCTCCTGGACCGAGGTGCCGCTTCCCAGCGCAATCCTCTTGCGGCGGCTCCCGTTCAGGAGCTTCGCGTTGCGCCGCTCCTCCAGGGTCATCGAATCGATGATCGCGATCGTTCTTTTCAGTTCCTTCTCGTCCGGGGCCGCCCCCTTCATCTCCTTGAGCTTCCCCCCCATCCCGGGGATCATCCCGAGGAGGTCCTCCATCGACCCCATCTTCCGGACCCGGAGCAGTTGCTCCCGGAAATCTTCCAGCGTGAACTGGCTCTTCCGGATCTTCCGCTCGAGATCCCTGGCCTGCTTCTCGTCGATCGTCTCCTGCGCCTTCTCGACCAGCGTGAGGATGTCGCCCATCCCCAGGATGCGGGAGGCCATCCGGTCCGGGTGGAACGGCTCGAGCGCATCCAGCTTCTCCCCCACGCCGACGAACTTGATCGGCGCGCCGGTGACCGCCCGGATGGAGAGCGCCGCGCCGCCGCGGGCGTCGCCGTCCATCTTCGTGAGGATGACGCCGGAGAGCGAAAGCTTTTGGTGAAACGTCCTTGCGACGTTCACCGCGTCCTGGCCCGTCATCGCGTCGGCGACGAGGAGGATGTCTCCCGGGTCGACCGCCGCCTTGATCCGGCGAAGCTCCTCCATCAACTCCTCGTCGATGTGGAGCCGCCCGGCGGTGTCGAGAAGTACGGTGTCGAAACCGTTAAGATCGGCGTGCCGGACCGCCTCCCGGCAGATATCGACCGGGTCGGCGCCGGGGTCGCTGTCGTAGACCGGGATTCCGATCTGCCCGCCGAGGACCTTCAGCTGCTCGATGGCCGCGGGACGGTAGACGTCCGCGGGGACAAGGAAGGGCCGCCGCTTCCTTTTTTGCAGGAGCAGGGCGAGCTTGCCGCAGGTGGTCGTTTTGCCCGACCCCTGCAGTCCGACGAGCATCAATGGGACGGGGGGACGCCTCGCGAGGTCCAGGTCCTGCGCCTCGCCACCCACCATCTTCGCCAGCTCGGCATGGACGATCTTGATGAAATGCTGGTCGGGGGTAAGGGATGCCAGGACCTCCGCGCCCAGCGCCTTCTCCTTGACCGCGGCGGTGAAATCCTTGACCACGTTGTAGTTGACGTCGGCCTCCAGGAGCGCCAGCCGGACCTCGCGGACCGCCGCCTCGATGTTCCCCTCCGAGATGCGCCCTTGGCCGCGCAGCGTCTTTAAAACGTCCTGGAACTTTTCCGTCAGGTTCTCGAACATCGGCGAACCGTCTCTCCCGTGCCCCTTCAAGTGATCGAAACCGCTAATTTACGGGATTTACACCGTTTCCGTCAATCCGAAAATCCATGGATTCTTTTCAGCAAACGACTCTGATCATTGATGATTTAAAGAAGCGTGCCGCTTCCGCCCACGCTTCCCCTGCTCACCGGCACGCTTTCGATCAGGCCTACGTTCCGCCCCAGGCCCCCACGAAAAGCGAAACCCCCGGGGGATCGCTCCCCCGGGGGCTGTATTGCGGGTGGTGCCGGTCGCCGTTCTTTAGAACGCGAAGTTCAGGCGGCCGAACACGGTGTACAGGTCGCTCGGATTCGGATCCGACGCGGTCCCGGTCCTGTCGTAGAACGAGCCGAGGAAGGCGTAGGCGCCGTACAGACCGAAATCAAGCCCCTTGGTGATGTTGTAGTTTACGTTGGCGTTGATTTCCGTCCCCATCGCCTTGCCCTTGGCTTCCGTGGTGGCGGAGGACTTCCGCTTCTTGTCGGCAGCAAGGTAGCCGGCGCCGAACTTGCCCGTCACCTTGTCGCTGAACTTCTGGCTGTAGCCCGCTGCGACCAGCATCAGGCCGCGGCCGCCGTTGTTCGGGTTCAGGGCCAGTGCGGTCGCCGAGTTGATCATGTCTATGTTCGGGAAGAGGATCGTCAGGTCCGGGCGGAAGTAGTACGAAGTCAGGGCCGCGAAGTCGGAGCCGGTGACGATGCTCTTGTACTTGTTGGTCGTCGTCGCCGTCGCCGCGGTCTGGTCGTCGTCGCCGGTTACATAGAGCCCTTCGAGGAACGCCTTGCCGGGGCCCAGGTTGGCGTCCGCGCGCAGACTGGCCGCGAAGCCGCCGATCTTCACTTTCTGAATCGTCCCGCCGGCGGTGTCATCCGTGAAATCCCCGAAGTTGTAGTGGAAGAACCCGGTCACGGTCGCGGGGGCGAACTTCGCCGTCGCGTTGAGGCCTAGGTAGTACGCCTTCAGACTCTCGAGGGAGGCAGCTTCGGCCGGCTGCACGATGTACGAATTCGTGTCGCGGATGAAGCCGAAATGCAGCGTTGTGGCCACGTCCTTCGACGCGTTGAACTTCGCGTCGATCGCGTAATAATCTGCTTCATTGCCTCCTGCGTTGGAGCTGCTCCAGGCATTGTTTGCCGGGCCGCCGCCGGTAACGTCATCGCGGAGCTTGATCCAGGTGAACCGGAACTTCACGGGGTTGTAGGTGTAGTTCGCCACGACGCCCGCCTGGTCGGAGGCGCCGAAGAGAAGGCCCGCGAACTCGTCCATGTAACCCTGGAGCCCGATGGTGAAGTCGAGGGTCGTGTTGGGGACCTTGAACCACAGGTATGCATTCTTCGTCTCGAGGTTGATCGAGTCGCCGTTGGAGGCGAAGCCCTGGTTCCGACCGGTGTTCCCGCCGGTGTCGCCGAATACCCCGTCGAGCTCGAAGAAGGTGACGCCTTTCACGTTCTCGTCGCCGACTTCGAAGCGGAGACGATTACGCATCTCGGTCCACGCCCTCGTCCGGTCCGTCTCGACCCCGGTGGAACCGGTCTTGATCAGCGAGGCGGCTGCTGCGGACTCCATGCCCGGAACGCTAAAGCTTAGGTTGCCAGCGCCGACGTAGTTGCTAACCGTCGGTTTCACGCGGTAGAAGCCGTTCAACTTCATTTCGGCGGACGCAGGCACAGCAAGTGCCACCACGAGCGCCATCGCCAGTAGAACCAACCATCCCTTCCTCATAATTCCCCTCCTTGAAAAGATAAGTGCCGCTCTCCCAACTCGATAAAAAAAACAGGAAAAACCGAGGGTTCCCTTTACTGGCCCTCCCCCATCACCTCCTCCCGTTTTAATTTCATTCCGCGCTCTCTGCAACCCCTGCGAAAGGAATGCGGGAAAAAAAACCGTGTTTTTTTCCCTAACCGAATATCATCAACCCCGGACCTTGTCAAGGAAATTTCCCCTTAATCCATCCGGTAAAGATGTATGCGCGTCACCGCTTCCGATGCGTACGAGTACGAGGTGGAAAGAGAAGACTCCACCACCGGCGCCGCCACAAGTCTTCCCGGCCCCGGCTTCCCACCCACGATGACAAAATCCGTCATCAGGTTGTCGATCTTTTCCGATGCCGCCCGCTCCGAAAATCCTTCCCCCGTCCACGCAAGGAACACCAGCCGGCTCCAATCGAAAGTTCTGAGGTCTTTCAGGAGGGTGTTCCCCTTCGCCTGCCGGAGTAAAAATACAGGGGACTTTCCCTCCGAGTATACGGGGGAAATCCTGCCGCGGATATAGTGCTTGTCCGCGCCGACGTTGGACCTGGTTTCAGTCCCCCAAGTAAATAAATGAATGGCCCCGCTGTAATATTCCTTCGTCTTGTATACGGTTTTCCCCTTCGGGTCAAGGATGCGCAGGTGTTCGTCCGCGTCGATGTACAGGAATCGGTTCTCGGCGTTCCCGGGGAAGGATGCCAGGCCGAAGACCCCCGATGCGACCGAGACGGGGACGTTTCCGTCCGGGATGAGCGTCTTGCCGTCCCATTTCAGGTAAACGACCTTCCCTGAGAACGGCTCCACCACCCCTCTGCTCTGGCCCGCCAGCCGGCGGTTCCCCTTGCCGTCCTCGAGGGAAACGACGTAATAGGGGATATCCAGGGCTACCGGATCAAACACATCTCCTTTGTATTTCAATACGAAGGATTGCAACCGGTCCCCCACAAGGTCCGTCACGACGATTTCGGACCGGCCGTCTCCGTCGATATCGGCCACTTCTACGTTCAGGAACTGGTGGCTATTGCTTTTTTCCGTTTTTTTGAAGGGCATAACCTTGTCGCCGTTCACCTTGTACACCCAGATCCTCCGGGATCCGATCGCAACCAGTTCCGGGCTCCCGTCCCCGTCGACATCCCCGCCGGCGATCCGGAAGAGTTCGTCCGGGATCTTGTCGGAGGAAGACACCTTGACGATGGAGCGGGGCTCCCAGGGGCCGGAAGGAACAGGTGCGGCGGGAGGAGGAGCCGCCGATGCGGCCGGCGGGGGAGCTGCCGTACCGGCAGCCGGGAAGGCGGCGGGATAGGCGGGCGCCGGTGCGGCAGGGGCCACCCTCACGGCGGTTTTAATCCCAAACAGCTTCTCAACGATCTCGCCGGACAGGATCCCCAACTGGGGGATGATCTCGTCCTCCGTGGCCGCGGCGGCGAAGAAGGCCCCCGCCATCTTGCCGGATCCGACCTCCGTGGCGGTCACGTCGATGCTGTACCCCTTCCCCAATTTCGCCACGGTGCCCTGGAGAAGGAGAGGCAAGCCGGCCGCCTTCGCCTGTTCCACGGGCTGCTTCTCGCCGGAGGGAAGGAGGGCCACCTCGGCCCCCGCCAGCGCCATCAGGCGAGACGAAAGGAGCCGCGGGAGGACCGACACGGTATGCTGGATGTCTTCCTTGGTCAACGTTGCGAAGGGGGCGATTGCGACCCGACGCGGATACTCCGCGGCAACAGCTGGGAGAGAAAGACACAAGGACGCGAGTGCCAAAAGGCAGACCACGCCGGTCCGCCGTACGTTTCTTCCCATCCTTATTCCCATTCGGGCGAATCTATCAGACGATCCCGAAGCCGTCAAACAAAAAACGGAACCTGAGAACCGGGACGTTGCCAAGAAGTCCAGGGGGGATCTCCTGAAGAAAGTCATAATGAATATTCCGGCATCCTCTATCGGGAGGAAAACATCCTGACAAGTTTTCCCTGGATCCCTCCGAACCCGCCGTTCGACATGATGAGGATCAGGTCCCCGGGCCGGGATGATTGCGAGAGGCGCTCCACGATCCGGTCCACCTCCTGTATAAATACGGCCTCGCGCCCGGCGGTCCGCACGGCCTCCGCCACCTCTTCCGGCGAAAGCCGTTCCCCGGGGGGGATCTTCTCCGCCCCGAAAACCCCCGCGACGATGACGGAATCGGCTTCCGCCAGCGCCCCGGCGAACTCGCGCTGGAAGATCTTCCGCCGGCTGGTGTTCGACCTCGGCTCGAAGACCGCGACGATCCTCCTCCCCGGGTATCGCGCGCGCACCGCCTGGATCGTCCCTCTTACCGCCGTCGGGTGATGGGCGAAGTCGTCGACGATCAGGACTCCTCCGAACTCCCCCAGCTCCTCCTGCCGCCTGCGCACGCCGGTGAACCCGGCCAGCGCTTCCGCCACCCGTTCGGCACCGTACCCAAGTCGCAGCAACGCAAGCGCGACCGCCGCGCCGTTGGCGGCGTTGTGCCGCCCCGGAAGCCGGAGCGCGAACTCGTGCGCCGCCTGCCTCCCTTCCAGCCGAAAGCGCGTGAACCCGCCGTTCTCCGCGACGCCGCACACCCCCCATCCTTCGCCGGGGACATTGGGCAACGCACCGGGGTCCCCCGCATAGAAAACGACCGGGCAGGCGGCCTCGGTGGCGACGGATACCACGTCGGGATATTCCGCGCAGGCGATCAGAAGGCCGTCCCGCGGGATCAGGCGGACCAGCTTCCGGAACGACTCCACGAGGTGGGAAAGGTCGCGGTAGATGTCGGCGTGGTCGAACTCGATGTTGGTGAGCAGGACGATTTTCGGGAGGTAATGGAGAAACTTCGGCCCCTTGTCGAAGTACGCCGTGTCGTACTCGTCCCCTTCGATGACGAACCGCGGCCCCGCCCCCACCCGGTAACTGACGGGGAAGTTCCTGGGCACCCCTCCCACGAGAAACGACGGATCGTCTCCCAGGTTGTAGAGGGACCAGGCCAAAAGCGAGGTCGTCGTGGTCTTCCCGTGGGTGCCGGCGACGACGATCGACTCCTTCCCTGCAATGAAATATTCCGCCAGCGCCTGGGGCATCGACAGGACGGGGACCTCCCGGCGGACCGCCTCAAGGCACTCCGGGTTTTCGCGGGACACCGCGTTCCCGACGATCACCAGGTCGGCGTCGACCGGGATGTTCTCCGCCGCATAAGGTGAAAACAGGGAGATCCCCAGCGCCTCCAACTGGGTGCTCATCGGGGGATAGACGTTGGCGTCCGACCCGGTGATCCGGAACCCCTTTTCCTTGAGCATTCCGGCCAGCGAGGCCATCCCCACCCCGCAGGCGGCGATCAGATGAACGTTCTTCACCGAAAGAGCTCCTCCATCAACGCGTCGTGGAGGATCGGACGCAGATTTTTCAAACCGTCGTTTTGTTTGCCGTAGAAAATCCGGTTCGTGAGAAGCGCCACGGACGCTTCCCGGGAGGGGTCGATCCAGAGGGAGCACCCCGTGTACCCCAAGTGGCCGAACGATCCCTCCGGGAAGTGCTTCCCCGCCTGCGACACGTTTCCCCCGAAGGGGGTCGGCGTGTCCCATCCCGGGGTCCTCGGGCAGCCGGCGGGGACGGACAGCTTCGTCGTCATCCGCAGGGCGGAGGACCGTGTGAAGATCCTCCCCTCACCGCGCCGCGCCCGGAGGATCTCCCACCCCGCCCATCGCAGCGGCGTTCTCGTCGTCCACGTCGCCCAGCTTCTCCCTCTCCCTGACATCCGAATGGCCGGTGGACACCAGTCTGCCGGTCTCGCACTCGCTGTACCCGGAGAGCGGAAGGTAAGACGTGTCTCTCATCTCGAGCGGATCCGCGAGCAGCCGCCGGAGAAGCTTTTCAAGCGGCAGGAAGGAAACCAGCTCCATCGCGCGCGCCAGGAGCATGAAGCCCAGGTCGCTGTAGACGCACGCCGTTCCCGGCGCCGCGTCGAGGGGCAGGCGCAGGATCGCGTCGATGATCCGGTCGTGGCCTTCCGAGGTCCCCCAAAGCCGCTTTCCTTCCTTTTCCTCGGCGGCGCGGATCTCCTCGTAAAAGGGCTTCCATGCCGGAAGTCCCGAGGTGTGGGAAAGAAGGTGGAGGAACCGGATTCCCGCGGCGGGGTCGGACGGCTTGCAAAGAAGGATTTCCGAAATCTTGTCCTCCGGAGCGACCTTCCCCTCCTGATGCAGCGCGAAGAACAGGGCCGCGACCAGCGGCTTGGTGAGCGACGCGACGTCGAAGACCGACGAAAGGCGCGCTTCCCCCGCCGCGGCCTGGAAAACGACCTCATCTCCCCGGGCGGCGAGGAGAACGGCGGCGGTGTACGCCTTGCCGCGCACTCCTTCCGCGAGCAGTTCCTCCGCTTTCCGGAAGCGCCCGGTTTCGCCCGCCGACGAAGAAACCATCAACCGGCCACCGGAGATTCGAGGAGGAAGAGCCGCCCGCGGCCGTCGATCCGCGCCCGCACGCCGAACGGGAGAGCGTAGTTCGGGCCCGCGTGCCCTGCGGGAAAACCGTACCAGACGGGGACGGAGATGCTGCGCCCCGCTTCGGCGAACACCTTCCGGAGATCGTCTTCCTTCTCCCCGCCCGTGGGAGACATCTTTCCCACGACGATCCCGGCGATCCGTCGAAGCCGCCCCGCCTGGATCCACTGGGTGAGCATCCGATCGATCCGGTAGCAGGGCTCCCCCACGTCCTCGAGAAAAAGGAGCGCCCCCCGGAAATCGGGCTCGAAGGGAGTCCCCAGCAGCGAGGTCAGGACGGAAAGGCAGCCGCCGGAGAGGATCCCTTCCGCCGCGCCGCCGTGCAGCCGCTCGCAGGGGAATCCCCACAGCTCCCGGGGAGATACTTCCCCCGACGCGAGGCGCCGGAAAGCCGTCAGGGCAGGTCCGTCCGAGCGGGTCGCCATGTCGGCGGCCGCCATGGGACCGTGGATGGAGGGAATCCCGAGATGCGTGGCAAGGTAGGAGAGGATCGCCGTGACGTCGCTGTAGCCGACGACCAGCCGCGGGCGGCGGGCAAATCTCCCCCAGTCGACAAGAGGCAACAGGCGCGTCGTCCCGAACCCTCCCCGCGCCGCCATCGCGGCGCGCGCCTCGGGGAGGAAAAACGCCCAATTCGCCTGTCCCGCGCGATGGGCGTCGCTCCCCGCGAGATATCCGTCCTTCTCCAGCACGCCGTCGGCGATCTCCGGGACGAAGCCCGCCCGGCCCAGGCGGGCGATCCCCCGGGAGAGCTTCCCCGGGTCGACCGGCCCCGCGGGCGCGAAGACCGCGATCACGTCCCCCTTCCTTAAGGGGAGGGGCTTTCGTCCTTTACGCATCTTCTCTCCTTGCGGGAAACAGGTAGATGAGGTTCGCCACGGTGAACAGGACCGAGGATACCAGGATGGGCGCGGCCCCCGGGTCCCGGTTGGCGTCGAAGACCGCGAACGGCGCCCCCCACGGAGTGGCGCCGAAGTTCTTGATGTAGATCCCGTACCCTTCGTGGAAGAGCGGTTCGTTCGCCCGCACAATGCCACGCGCCACGGGGGTCGTTCCGCGGAACAAGGTCACCGTCGCGGCAAAATCCTTCGGATACCCCTCCGGGGCCATCGCCGCGTCGAAGCGATCGAGCGAAAGGATCCACCCGGTCGAGCCGACGGGGGCGAAACCCCCCTGTGGGACGGCCACGCCCGGAATGCGGTCGCCGTATACGCTGCTGACCAAGTGGGACAGGACCACCCCGAGGAACGCAAGGTGCATCACGTGGGGGAGCAGCCGGCGCAGCGTCGCCTTCCCGCGGAAGATCTGCACGAGCCGCTCCGCAGTGCAGCAGGCGGCGTTGGCCGCCATCAGTCCGGTGGCGAGGAGCAGGCCGTACAGCCAGAGCGTCGGCCACGGCGCAATCCACCCCTTCTGCGCAAACCACCCCGCCAGGACCTGGGCGTCCATGTCGGAGAACAGTTCCGGGTATCGCCCCATGACGACGGACCCCGCCGCCCCGGCCAGGCAGAACGCAAGCCCGGTCCACGCACAGGTCTTAAGAGATGCCAGGAACCGCCAGAGCGCCTTCATTCCTCCCCCGCCGTCAAAACGAATGGGAACTTCGCAGCAGGAGGCTCACCCCTAAGAAAGTGGCCAGCATGACGAAGTAGCCGGCCGCCGTCGCCCCCATTTCCATCCGCCGGCTCCATCCCGGCCATCCGGAGCCCGCCGGGATGAACTTCAGATGCGTGAGCGTCGCGAAGTAGAGCCACAGGACGACCGACCAGATCTCCTTGGGCGTCCAGATCCAATACGATCCCCAGGCGTAGTACGCCCAGATCCCTCCGCAGACCATCCCCGCCGAGAACGCGGAAAATCCGTAGAGCGCCGAGCGCGCGCCGGCCCGGTAGACCTCCTCGCCCCCTTGCTTCAGGTAGACCCAGGCAAGGGCGAGCCCCGCCGCGAAGATCCCGTACCCTAAGAAGGAAAGCCCGACGTGGGTCGCGAACCAGGGAGTGTCCAGCGCCGGGTAGAGCGGGGTGAGCCGCTTGTCGAGCAGCGCCGCCCCCGCCTGGGGAAGCGCAACGAGAAGGGAAAGGGGTTTCCAGGCGGCCCTCGTTTCTTCCGTCCGGCACAAAAGAAACGCCGCGAGCGCCGAGCAGAAGGAGAAGACCGTCAGCGACTCGAAAAGGCCCGCCATCGGCGCGTGGCCGGAGAGCGCCCATCGCAGCGCGAGGAAGAGGGAATGCAGGACGACCCCGCCGAACAGGGCCGAGCGGAAGGGAGACCCGGGGAACACGTTTCCCAGTTGAAGCCCCGCTTCCGCGCCGTAGGCGAAAAGGGAAAGCCAGAAAAGGACCAGGTGCAGGCCGAACAAACGTGCGCACGCCTCCTTGTCCGGTGATCGATTTTCGATGCTACCACGATTCCGCGGGGAAACCGCACGGCAAACGTTGACAGCCCGTTCGGTATCGATCATCATATCGTATAACGATAATCCGATCGATGGAGGCCCCGATGGCGACCGTCACCGTATCCCCCAAGTTCCAGATCGTCATCCCCCGGAAGGTAAGGGAATCCATGGGAATCCAGCCGGGCGAAAAGATCCGGGTATTCCAGTACGGGGACCGCATCGAGTTCATCCCCGTCCGGAGGATGCGCGCGATGCGCGGGTTTCTCAAGGGGATCGACACCGCCGTGGAACGCGACGAGGACCGGGCATGAAACCCTTGAACCTGGTGGATTCGTGCGGCTGGCTGGAGTATTTCGCCGACGGCCCGAACGCCTCCTTTTACGCATCTTCGATAGAAAATGTGGACCGGCTCGTCGTTCCGACGATTTGCATCCTGGAGGTATTCAAGAACGTATTGCGGCAGAGGGGAGAGAACGCCGCGCTGCAGGCCGTTGCCGCGATGGAACAGGGACGCGTTGCGGCCCTTGATACCCCGACCTCCCTGTCCGCCGCCAAGCTGGGAGCGGAGCTCGGGCTGCCCCTGGCGGACAGCGTCATCCTCGCGACGGCGCGGGCCCACAAGGCGCTGATCTGGACGCAGGACGCCGATTTCAAAAATATCGACGGGGTCCGGTACGTTAAAGCGGGAGGAAAGGGTTGAGCGGGGCTTGGGAGGCGGCGCTTGCCGCGCTGGAATGGGGGAAAGTGGTCGCGAGGCTCTGCGCGCACGCCGCCTCGGAGCCGGGTCGGGAGCGTTGCGCGGGGCTTGCGCCCGGCACGGACCTCGACGTCATCCGGATCTCGCTGGAAGAGAACCGCGACGGCCGCCGCATGCTCGCCGCCGACGGGCCGCTCCCGCTCGAGGGGTTCAAGGAGATCGCCCCGGAGGTCGAGAAGGCGACGAAAAACTCCTCCCTCTCTCCCGCCGAGCTGCTTCGGATCGGGCAGACGGCGAGGACGGGCGAGCGGATCCGGAAATTCTTCGACGAGCGCCGGGGGAAATATCCCCGCCTCGCGCACCACGCCCGGGAAATCCCCCCGCTGCGGGACCTCGCCGACGAGATCGAGCAGAAGATCGACCCGTCCGGAAACGTGACCGACCGGGCATCGACCTCGCTCGGCCCCCTGCGCCGGCAGTTGTCGGACGCGAGAAGCCGCCTCCAGAAAACGGCCGAGGAGATTCTCTCCTCCCCCAAGTACGCCCGTCATGTCCAGGAGGCGTACACCACCGTCCGCTCGGGGCGCGTCGTCATCCCTTTCAAGACCGCCGCCAAGGGGCTCTTCCAGGGGATCGTCCACGACTCCTCCCAGAGCGGGCAGACGGTCTTCTTTGAACCGGAGGACCTCGTCTACCTGAACAACGAGGTCAAGATGGCCGAACTGGAGGTGGAGCGGGAGATCGCCCGCATCCTCGCCGAAATGACGGGCAAGACAGCCCGGAAGGCCGAAGATCTCCTTTCGTGCCGCGAGCGGCTCCTCCTCATCGATTTCGCGCAGGCCCGCTGCCTCCTGGCGGAAGAGCTTCATGCCGCCGAGCCGTCGGTCGGGTCTTCCGGAGAGGTGAACCTGCTTTCGGCCCGCCATCCCCTGCTCGTCCTTTCCGGGAGAATGGTCGTGCCGAACGACCTGCGGCTCGGCCGGCCTTCCCTGTGCCTCATCCTCACCGGCCCCAACGCCGGCGGGAAGACCGTCGCGCTGAAAACGCTCGGGCTGCTCACGCTGATGGCGATGGCGGGGCTGTCGATCCCCGCGGGGGCCGATTCGACGGTCTCGGTCTTCTCCCGCGTCTTCGCAACGCTCGGCGACGAGCAGAGCGTCGAGCAGGACCTGTCCACCTACTCCGCCCACATCCGGCGGCTGAACGAGATCCTCTCCGCGGCGGACCGCGGCTCCCTCGTCCTCCTCGACGAGGTGGTCTCGGGGACCGACCCCCGGGAGGGTGCGGCGATCGCGCGGGCCTTCCTGGAGACGCTCGCAAACCGCGAGGTGCGAGTGCTCGCCACGACCCACTTCGAGGAGCTGAAGGGGATCGCCTACGAGGACCGCCGGTTCGAAAACGGGTCGATGGAGTTCGACGAGGCGCACCTGCGCCCCACGTACCGGCTGCGGCTCGGGATCCCCGGGAGGAGCATGGGGATGGAGATCGCGCGGTCCCTGGGGTTCCCGGAGGAGGTGCTCGCCCGGGCGGCCGGGCACCTGACCGGCGCGGGGCACGAGCTCGCGGACGCGCTGGCGCGGCTGGAATCGGAGCGCGAGAAGGCACGGGCCGAAGGCGAGGGGATGGCCGCCGCGAAGCGCGAGGCGGAAGGGATGCGCGCGCGTCTCGCATCCGAGCGGGAGCGGGCGAGGGAAGAGGAATCGAGGATCCTGTCGGCGGCGCGGCAGAAGGTCCGCGAGGAGATCCGCAAGGCGGAAGGACAGCTCCGGGCCGTCACCGAAGAGCTTCGCAAGGAGAAGAAGATCGAGACGGTCCGGAAGGCGCAGACGGCGATCCGGGAGTGGAAGGAGAAGGGGAAATCCGCGGAGGACGATCCCGTGGTCCGGGCGACGATCAGCAGGACCGCGCCGCTGCTCCCCGGGGCCGCGCTCCCTCCCGGCCGGAAGGTGTTTTTATCGACGATCCAAAAGGAGGGGGAGGTCGCATCCGCCGCCGGCCCCGAGGACCGGGAAGTGGAGGTGCTGGCGGGAGGGATGAAAATCCGGGTCCCCCGCGACCAGGTGCGCGTTTTCCCGACTGCCTCCCCGGCCACGGAAGGGAAGGCCCCAAGAATCCCCCGCCGCGGGGAGGAATCCGCGCCGGCGCTCTACCCCCAGACGCCGGAGAACACTCTCGACCTGCGCGGGAAATACGTGGACGATGCGCTCCCCGATGTGGACGCCTTCCTCGACCGCCTCTCCCTGTCGCAGGCGCCGCACGCCTTCCTCATCCACGGCCATGGGACAGGAGCGCTGAAGACGGCGGTCCGCCGCCACCTGAAGGACTCGGCCTACGTGAAACGATCCTTCCCCGCCCCGCGGGAGCAGGGCGGCGACGGCGTCACCATCGTACTGTTGGGATAAATCCGATCGGCCGGCGCGTGGAGCAACCGGAAAAATTTTTAGGAACGTCCCCGTTTTCAGGATCGGAAGGTCTTCCAGGCATCGCGGACGAGGGCCGGGGAGGAAAAGAGTTCCTGCGCGGTCAGGGCGAGGGCTCGGACCCCCTCCATCATCCCGTCGACGCCGGTGCGGCTCCTCGTCGCCTCCTCGAAGGCGCGCGTGTGGATCTCCACCCTCTCCCCTCCCGAGATCGGAACGTTGGGCTGAAGGGTCGGCACCGCCTGCGATACGTTCCCCACGTCGGACGACCCCCGGTTCTTGTTGACGGGCGCATCGCTCTCCGGAAGCCCTAAAGACGCAAGCGATCTCCGGTAGGCGGAAGCCAGGACCGGGTTTACCCGCATCGCGGAGAGCGTGTACGGCCCCTCCTCCATCTTCAGCCGGCAGCCGGTCGCCTTCGCCGCGCCCCGGGCGCACTCCTTGACCCGCCGGACCGCGTTCGCCATCTCCGCGTCGTTCTCCCCGCGGACGTAGAAGTAGGCCTGCGCCCTCTCCGGGATGATGTTGGGCGCCCTCCCCCCTTCGGTGACGATCCCGTGGACCCGGACGGTCTCCGGAAGGTGCTGGCGCAACGCCGCGGCGCTTTGGAACAGGAGGAGGACGCCGTCCAGGGCGTTGATGCCGTGCTCCGGATAGGCGCTTGTGCAGGGCGAGGTATCCTTTCGCCACGTGGCGGCGGGAGGAGGGATGGACCATCATCGCCGCATCGATCCCCTGGAAGACCCCCTGCTCGACCATCCGCGCCTTGCCGTACCCCGTCTCCTCCGCGGGAGTCCCCAGGGCGACGATTCTCCCCGACCGGAAGCGTCCCGCTCCGAAGTCCGCCAGCGCCGCCGCGGCGCAGGCCGAGGAAACCCCGACGATGTTGTGCCCGCAGGCGTGCCCCAGGCCGGGCAGGGCGTCCATCTCGCAGAGGAACGCGACCGACGGCTTCCCCCTGCCGAAGACGTATTCCGCCCGGAAGGCGGTCTCCATCCCGGCGATCCCGCGCTCGACGCGGAACCCCCTCGTTTCAAGAAAGCCGGAAAGGGTTTCGGAAGTCCGGAACTCCCGCAGGCCCAGCTCCGCATAGCCGGAGATCGCTTCCAGCATCCGGACGGCGTCGGGACGCAACGCCAGGGCTTTCGACAGAAGGGTTTTTCGTGGGCGGTCCATTTTCCTGTCGCCGCTTGGCGACAGATGCTATCTTAGCATACTCGGAACGGGGCGCCGTGGAAGTGGATCTCCATATATAATTTATGAGATGGCCCGCACGGGACACGAGACAGGCGGATGACGGAGGCATGCGGATGACGAGGGCGGCCCGATGACGCGCTGGAAGTCCTTCACCGTCGAGACGCGCCAGGAAAAGGACCCCGGGTCGTTCGTTTCCGCGGCGGAGATCAGCGACTTCGGGTGGGCGGAAAAGTGGAAGGAGTTCTTCCTCCCCCGGAAGGTGGGAAGGCGCCTTGTCGTCCGGCCGTCCTGGGAGCCGTACGAAGCCGCGGACGGCGAGGTCGTGCTGACGATCGACCCCGGACAGGCGTTCGGCACCGGGACGCACGAGACCACCCGGCTCTGCCTGCAATATATCGAGGACGTATTCGACACCGTCCCTCCCCCCCGGAGGGTGCTGGACGTGGGAACGGGGACGGGCATCCTCGGGATCGCCGCCGCCCGGCTGGGAGCCGCCTGCGTGCTGGGGATCGACACCGACCCGAAAGCCGTCGAGGTGGCGGAGGAGAACGCCAGGATCAACGGCGTGGCCGACCGGTTTGCGGCCACCTTCAACCCGCTTTCGACCGCCGAGGGGACCTACGACCTCGTGCTGGCCAACATCCTCGCCGAGATCCTCATCGACCTCAAGGGGGAGATCCTGTCCCGCTGCGCCGTGGGCGGCACGCTGATCCTGTCGGGGATCCTCGACGAGAAAAGCGGCTGGGTGGAAGAGGAGTACCGATCGGAGGGCGTCCGGCTGATCGAGCGGAAAACCGACGGCCAGTGGGCCGCGCTGCTCCTGCGGCGGGAAGCGCACTGAAAACGGGCAATGCCGACGTTCTTCGTCCAACGAAAAAACATCACGGATGACACGGCGGTCCTCTCGGGGACCGAGGCCGGACACATGCTGCGGACGCTGCGCCTGCGGACCGGCGACGCCTTCTACGCCTTCGACGAGGAGGGAAGCCGCTACCGGATGCGGATCCTGGAGGCGACCTCCCGCTCCCTGCGCGCAGAGGTGCTGGAGTCGTTCCCGCCCGAGCCGCCGCCGGACGTTGCGGTCGTCCTGTTGGTGGGGCTGCCGAAGGCGGACAAGATGGACTTCATCCTGGAAAAGGCGACCGAGCTCGGCTGCTCTCGCGTGATCCCCTTCCGGTCGTCCCGCACGATCCCCCGGCTCGATGCGCAGGATGTGAAGAGACGGCTGCTCCGCTGGGAACGCATCGCGCTCTCGGCGGCGAAGCAGTGCGGCTCCGGGCGCGTCCCGGACATCTCCCCCCTGCTCCCCTTCCCCGATGCGCTTCGGGCAGGCGCGGCTTCGGAAGGGAAGATCATCCTCTACGAAGGGGAAGGCCGGTTCGGGCTGAAAAAAGCGCTCCTCGGGCTTTCCGGGGCGAAAAGCGTGGCCCTGCTGATCGGCCCGGAGGGGGGGTTCTCGGAAGACGAGGTCGCGGAGGCGGAGCGTGCGGGTTTCCTGCGCGCGGGGCTCGGAAGCCGGATCCTGCGCGTGGAGACGGCGGCGGTCGCGGCGGTCAGCATGACGGCGTATCATTTCGAAAAACCGTGAGGCCCGCTTCCTTGCCGACGAAGGAGTATCCCTACGCAGGGTTCTGGGTCCGCGCCGCCGCGCGGGTCGTCGACTTCCTCGTCATCGTGGGGATCTACAACATCTTCTACCTGGTGGACCGGTACGGCGCCTCGGCCGGGCTTTGGGCCCCCAGCGGACTCGACGACGTCGCCGCCATGGGACGCTTTTCCCCGGAGAACGTTATCCGGGGGGCCTTCTTCCTCGGGTTCCCGGTCTTCTACTACGTTTACCTGCACGGCGCGTACGGGCAGACGTTCGGAAAGATGGCCTTCAAGATCATGGTCATCAACGAGGACGGCACTCCCCTGGACTTCCGGAAGGCGTTCCTGCGCTGGCTGGGATATTTCCTGTGCGTCATCACGCTGTACATCGGCTACCTCCTGGCCGCGTTCGACCGGCGGAAGCAGGGGCTCCACGACAGGGTGTGCAGGACGCTCGTCGTCCATATCGATTCGCCTCCGGACCGGGCACCCGGGCCGGCCGACCGCCCATCCGCTTGACAAGGGGAGCCGGGGAAATTAAAGTCTTACTCTTCCGGGTGGCCCTTTAGCTCAGATGGTAGAGCAGAGGACTGAAAATCCTCGTGTCCCCAGTTCAATTCTGGGAGGGGCCACCATCAAAGATGAAATCGAGCCGTTCTCTTCATAACAAATCTGAATTTCCTCCCCCGCCCCCCCGCGAATAACCTCCGGTTCCCCCTCACGTTTTTCGAGCCGCGCCGACGGCCCGGTTAATGCATTTCTTTTCTGCAGGGAAAAATGCAGAGGGGAACGAAAATGCTGCGCAAGGTCGTCTACCGGCTCCTGATCCTGATCGTTTCGTCCTGGTTCTTCCCCGCCCCGGCCGGAGCAGGCGATTTCGGAAGCGGCTTTGCAGTCGGCCAGTGGGGTCTCCTCCCAGTTCGACCGTGTTACCGCTTTCTTCTATGTGGTAATCCGCACCTCCCCCCCTGCCGTGACGCAGCGGGCGGAGAACCGGACGCCCGCGTCGCGGGAGAGCGCTCCATCCATGGAGGAAACGATTCCTTCCGCGGCTTCCGCATTCCCCGACGGTGTTCGCGAGGCCGCGTATCGGCAAAATCCCGCCGTGGATTTCGGCCTGTAAATTCCGCACTTCCGCCTTCCGACGATTTCTGTTTCCACGAAGTCGGTCCTGGTGTACCCTCTCCTTCAAAACGCTCCCCATCGGAAGCCAACTTATGGTTTTCATCGTCCTGCTGGCCTTCCTCCTCCCGGTCGGCATCGCTCACGCCGGGCTCGACAACTCCCATCACGACATCCGCCAGCATCTTCCGGGCAAGGATGCCTGCCTGATCTGCCACGACCGCAAGGAAACCAATTCCTATAAAAAGATGGAGGATGAGCTGGGGAAGGTGGGGGGGAAATGCGTTTTCCTCTGCCACACCGGGAAAGGCATCCTGCCCGAGACCGGCACGCTTGTGCCGACGCCGGGGCCGAGCGTCAATACGTCGGACTACACGACGAGCCGGTCGCCGGACTACACGGCCGTTTTTTTCACGAAGTCCCACGGCCGCGATCCGGCCAATCTCAAGGACGGAGACGGGCAACCGGTCCCCTGGCCCCCTCCCGGGGTAAATTGGCAGGGGGTATCCACCAATAGAAAACTGGAGTGCACCTCCTGCCACTCGGTGCACGACAGCACCTACCCTCCTTTTCTCATGGCCCCCCT
>JACRMU010000023.1 GCA_016219515.1 Deltaproteobacteria bacterium | reverse complement strand
CTGGCGGACAGCGACAAGAGGCCCTCTACCCGGGTCGACCTCGAGGCGTGCGGCGGCTGCCACAGGGACCAGTACGAAAGTTTCGGCACGCTGAACCTGAAAAAACCGGCGCGGGTGGAAAAGTCGCTCCTCACCGAGCGGTCGCCCAACCCCTTCTGGGACAAGCTGATGATGGGGCACGGCTTCACGAAGGAGCACGCCGCCCCCCGGAGCCACAAGTTCATGCTGGTGGACCACCTGATCGTGGACCGTGCGTACGGCGGCCGCTTCCAGTCGAAGACCGGATGGTCGTACGTCGCCGTCCCGGGCGTGACCAAGGCATGGGACGTCCTCGAGGACCGCTACCCCGGGTCGAAGGAGCACAAGGCATTCCTGCCGGAGAGCGCGGCGGCGGCCAATCCCACCTGCCTCCAGTGCAAGACGCAGGACCAGATCCTGAAATGGAAGTACATGGGGGACAAGGACCCGAAGGCGAAGTGGGACCGCACCTCCAACGTCGTGGAGTACGTCAAGGATCTTTCCAACTCGATGAACTGCTTCATGTGCCACGACCCGCATGCGGCGAAGCCCCGGATCGTGCGGGATGGGCTGATCCAGGCGCTTACCCGCCCGGAGAAGGACACGCTCTGGCACAAGGACCCGAAGGCGACGAAGATCGACGTCAAGGAGTTCCGCGGCGGGTTCCGCAAGATCGCGCTGCTCGAGAAATACGACTCGAAGCTGCAGTGCGGGCAGTGCCACGTGGAGTACAACTGCAACCCGGGGTTCGACCCGAAGACCGGGGAGTATTCGATCAAGGCCAACGACCGGAGGACGAACCACTTCCCCTTCAAGGACGTCTTCCAGATCTACGATCACTACAATGCGCTGGGGTTCCGCGACTTCAAGCACCAGTTGACCGGCGGGCTCCTGTGGAAGGCGCAGCACCCGGAGGCCGAGACGTTCTGGAATTCAAGGCACGACAAGGTGGGGGCCGGCTGCAGCAGCTGCCACATGCCGAAGGTGAAAAACGCGCAGGGGAAAGTCTACACCTCGCACTGGCAGACCAGCCCACGGAACTATATCCGGGAGACGTGCCTCTCCGCCAACTGCCATCCGAAGCTCACTCCGGAGCAGGCCCTCTACGAGATCGACTCGGTCAAGAGCTTCATCAAGGGGAAGATGCGGAAATCGGAGTTCTGGCTCTCGATGCTGATCGACAAGATCGTCGAGGGGAAGAAGGCCGGGCTGGACGCGGAGACCATCAAGCAGGCGCAGGAGCAGCACCAGAAGGCCCACGTCCTCTGGGAGTGGTGGACGGCGGAGAACTCCGACGGCTTCCACAATCCCGAGGCGGCGCGGGAGTCGCTCACGAGGTCGGTCGAAGAATCGAGGAAGGGGATCAAGATCGTCTCGGACGCGATGGATAAGAAGGTCGCGGCGAAATAACGGCTGTCGGTTCGGGGCGGGTCCGCCTTCGCCGAGGCTTCGGCGGGCCTGCCCTTTCTTTCAACTCTCCAGCATGGAAAAGAGGCCGTCCGCATCGAGGATGCGGATCTGCCTCCCCTTCACGCGGATCTTTCCTTCTTCCTGCAGCTTTTTCAGAGTTCGGGAAAACGTCTCGGGGACCGTCCCCAGCCGGGAGGCCAGCACGTTTTTCGTGACGTCGAGCTCGTACACCGCGCCGTCGCGGATCGGAATGCCGCGGCTTTTCATCTCCTCGGAAACGAACCGGACCAGCCGCGTTTCGACGTCGCGCAGCGAGATGCTGTCCACCAGGTCGATCATCCGCTTGAGCCACCGGGACAGGGAAGCCATCATCCTCAGCGCGATCCGCGGATCCTTCTCGATCAGCTCGATGAACGGGCGCTTCGGGAGATAGACCAGCTCGCAATCGTCAAGGGTCTCGGCGTGGGCGGGATAGACGCCGCCCTCGAAGATGGTGGCCTCCGCGAAGGATTGCCCCGGGCCGACGATGTGAAGGACCTGTTCCTTCCCCTCCTCGGAGAGCTTGAATACCTTGACCGTTCCCGCCGCCACCACGTAGAACCCGTCCGCGCGGTCGCCCTCCCGGAAAACGGACTCCTTTTTCGAATGACGCTTCAGGGAGGCGATCCTGGCGATCCGCGCAAAATCTTCGGGCGACAGGTTCGCGAAGAGTGGGGTTTTCCGCAGGGTCTCGGCAGGGAAGGACGACATGGTACCATTCTCCCGGAATTGGAAGGCAGGTCAAGACAGGAAACAGCCGTTTCTTAAGAAAAGGGGGGGCGGACGGACCGGATCAGGGGCCGGAGGAAATATCGCCGATGGGCCTGCGGTACCGGTTTATGACTTCCAGCATCGAGGAATCGAAGCGGCACCCCAACTCCATCGCGCGGTCGCAGTGCTCGGCCGCTTTCCGGTAATCGCCCCGGGCGTAGTACGCCTTCGCCAGGCCGGAGCGGGCGAGAACATTCCGCGGATCGATATCGAGCGCCTTCCGGAATTCCCGGATCCCGTCCTCCAGCCGGCCGCAGTCGCAGAGAGCGGCGCCCAGGTTTCCCCGCGCCGGCGCCATGTCCGGGTCCAGGGTCAACGCGCGCCGGTACTGCTCGACGGCGTCTTCCGTCCTTCCCAATTTCTGGAAAGAGACGCCCGCGTTGAAATAGGCGTCCGGAAGATCCGGGGAAAAGAGGGCCGCTTCGCGGTACAGGCGCAACGCTTCCTCGTCCCTCCCCTTCCGGGAATAGGCCGCGCCGAGACTCTTGAGATACACCCCGATCATCTCCCGGCGCCCCAGCGTGCGAAGATAGGGGCTTCCTTCCTTCAAGCGGTACTTCCGTGCGTACCATGCGTCATGCCGCTCGGCCCCCTCCTCTCCCGTTTCGACGTTGATCCGGGCCCCGTTCCCCTCGTACCGGACGAAGCAGTGGGACGGCACGTACACGCCGCTTAAGGGGATTTCCAGCCGCTCGGCAAGGGCCAGGTAGACGGAGGTCAGCCCAAGGCAATTTCCGCGCTTCCGGGCGAGCACGCGATCGAGCAGGTAATTTTCCGGGTCGCCCATGGCCGGGTCGTAAACGAACCCCTCCTCATCGAACAGGACCCGGTTCAACGCGGAGATCGTTCCGGCCGGGTCTCCGAAGCCGCCTGCGGATGCGCGGACGCGACGGGCAATCCTGCCGAGTTCCCTTTCCACCAGGCGGCCGTCGGCATCGCGGCAGGCAAGATCCCGGCTTGCGCGCGCCGAGATGAGAAACAACGCTCCCGAAAAGGAAACTTCCCTGTCGGGGAGAAGCGCGATTTTTTTCAGCGTATCGTCCGCGAGGCGGGTGTTCGGGCGGGCTTCCTCGCCGCACGGCACCGGCGCGAAAGCCAGACATGGGGCAGCGTTGAAAATCGACGCAAAGAGAAAAAGAATTAAACAGGTTCGCAAGTTGCGGCACATATTAATAGACTAAATCACGCATGATGGTTCCCGCAAGCCAAAAGAGAATCATTCCCGACAACGATAAATGCGTTTCCCAACCCCGGGACAGTCCTAACGGTCCCCTGGGCTTTAGGACCGTCCCTAAAAAACCGGCGCGTGGACCTTTACGTCCGCGCGCCGGCTCTCCCTTCCGTTAGCTCCGAGGCCTTGAAATCCTACTCGGTGTCCACCCCCTCGCGGAACAGGATCCCTCCGCTTTCATGTTGGGGGAAATCGTCCGCCCCGGACTGGGCATTGGAAAGATCGTCGCTGGGAGGAAGCTTTCCCGTGTCGACCGGCCCCTCGTACTGCCATGATCCGGGCGCGTAAATGCTCGTATCCTGGCTGCCCGGGAACCTGTCGTTTACGGGCATCTCTTCCATATCCGCCAGCGCAAATCCCGCCGACGCCGCAAGGAACATCCCTGCAAACAGCATCGAAAGAACGGTATTCTTCTTCATCTCTTCACCTCCATGGTTCCTTTTGCATTGTTCACGGCTGACACCCGCTTTGGTATTTAGATGAACCGGATGGGGAAGGGATGCCTGCCGGGGGGAAATTCCCCCCGCAGAATAATGGACGCAACGGCATGGAAACGATAAAGCCGGCGCCCGGAGATCTCCTGTCTCCGGAACGCCGGCCTCATTGCCCGGCGCGATCCCTTTAAGGATTCGCCTTACGGACCGTCGTCGATGCCCTGCCGGAAGAGTGTGCCTCCGAACTCGTTCGAGGCGGGCTCGCTGGATTCGAATCCCTTTTCCTCGGGCATCCGGCCGGTTTCAACGGCCTCCTCCGTCTTGTACCCGGAAGATTCCATGCCGGCTTCCCCGGGCTCTTCGTACGCTCCCGTCGTCCCCTCCGTGGATTCCGATCCCGAGCTCATCGACTCCCCGGGTTGCGATGATTCGGAGTGGTGGCCCCACCCCGCCTGGGAGGCCCCTGCCGCAACGGCAAGAAAAACCCCCAGGGCCGCCAGTGCCAGGAAATATCTCCGCATCATATCTTCACCTCCGTGTTCCCCGGTATCCCGTTCCCGCGTCGCGGCAACGGTCTCGTTAGGAAATAGGATGTACCCTGCTCCGCCGGGGTTCGCTTCGTGGAAAATTCACCGGAGGAGGAAAATGCAATATTCCGCAACGGATTTAGACCGCGGACACCTTGAACGTGTACTTGCGTTGCGGGAGGGGCAACCGCCCCTCCCGCAGCCACTGGCGGCAGGAACGTTGTCGAAACCTTAAAACGAGTCGATGCCGATCCTGTAGACGACCCCGCCATACTCCGCTTTGACAAAGCCGTCGGAATCTCCGGTGCCGATCCTGTAGACGACCCCGCCATACTCCGCTTTGACAAAGCCGTCGGAATCTCCGGTCCGCGCCTTGGACAGGTCCTCGCCCTTCGGCAGGTTCCCCGCCGCCACCGGCCCTTCGTACTGCCAGGATCCCGGCGCACTGAAGATTTGGTAATCCTGCCTTTCTCCGGAAATCGCCTGCCCGCCCGTCGCAAGGATAACAACCGCCGCCGCTGCCGCCGCCGACCCGATAAGATTTTTCATTTTTCCAACCTCCTTCTTGGTTGTTGCATGCAAACCGCTGACCACGCCTAATAATGAATGCTTCAAAGGCTGTGCCAGCCGATATGCCCAATAATATGTCTTTGATATCAACCAGTTAACGAAAACCAAAGGATACGGACCTTCAAGGTATCAAGACTATTCTCGATGATGCCGGAGAGTATTCTTCAACGCCCGGATATCCCACCGCATGCTTCAACCCCCACCCGATTCCGCACCGCTCGCTCCATGTAACGGCGTACGATCCACCGCGGTCTCCTGCGAAGGCAGATCGGCACTAGCCCGCATTTCTCACCAGGCTTCTGCGGCGGCGGATACGGGCAAGTCGGAACGGCTGTCGTGGGAAATATGTGCTGAAGAGGTGCGCGGGAGAAGTTATTCTTTCCGCAGGGTCACGCCGTTGCGCGCGGCCACACCGGCCCAAACCGGGAAGGGAATCCCGAGAAACGCATCGACCACATCGGGATCGAAATGATTTCCCCGTCCTCGCGAGATGATATCGACCGCCTCCCGGCCGGAAACCCCGGGCCGGTAAGTGCGCTCGGACGTAAGCGCGTCGAACACATCCACGACAGCGAAAATCCTGGCTCCGATCGGTATCTCCCGCCCGGAAATCCCCTTCGGATATCCCGTTCCGTCGAATTTTTCATGATGGTCATGGACGATCTCCCGCACTCCCGCAAGGAAAGGGATCGAGCCGACGAGGGACGCGCCGAGTTCCGGATGCCTCCGCATCTCGTCCCACTCCTCTTCCGTCAGCCTCTCGCGTTTCAGGAGGATCCGGTCCGAGACCCCGATCTTTCCAACGTCGTGGAGCAGAGACCCCATCCCTATGTTCATCAACGCTCTACCTTCCTCGATCCCCATCCGGCGCGCGAGCAGGAGCGCATAATCCCGGACGCGCCTGGAATGGAGGGCGGTCCCGTGCTCCCGCAGGTCGAGCGCACCTACCAAGGCCTCCAGCGTCTCTCCGTGGGCCGCGGCCGTCGCCTCCAAGGCGCGTTTTTCCCGGCTGAAAAGGAACGATGCGGTAAGACCGATGACCCAGAAACTGACGATCTCCCCAACCTGGTCCGCCTGGACCATCACGTGCCCCTTCCAGCTCCAGATGATGTGGGCAAGGAACAAAACGCTCACGGCGGAGGCAGTGGCCACGGTCGCGCGCGTCCCAAGAGTCGCCGCAGCAGCCAGGATCGGGAGGTAGTAAAGCTTCTGGAGAAGAATGTGGAACCAGTGCCAGCCGTGCGGCCCGGCGGGAGTTATAAAATGAAGAATTGAAACGAGGGCGGTTCCTGCGGCAACTTGATGGACCCGCCGCCTGTCAATCGCAGCCTGGTACCTCATCCGGTTTTTTCCTTACGACCATCTAATGCCTGGTCTTCCGGGGGGTCTTTCCCGGAAGGCAATCCTCCCGCCAGGCGCATTGCCGATGAAAATGGGCCACCGCACATGTACACGGCGGCCCATTTCGCGTCCTCGGAAGGGGAACCCCTACTTCACCGTATGCGAAAACGTCGCGGAGCCTTTCTTCCCGCCGGACTCCATGGTCACCTTGAACGTGTACTTCCCGGGCTTCGGAAGGTTTATGTCCACACCGAAATGCCCCGCCATCGCGGCGATGGCCGTTTTCTCCGACTTCTTGTCCGGCCCTGTGACCGTCACGCTGCCCTTCCCTTCGGTGACAAGTTTTTTCGTGCCGGCATCGGTCAACTCGATCTCGAAGTGGTAGGATTTCATCATCCCCTCCATCTTCATCCCGGAGGCCTTCGCCTTCTCCATCTGCGCCTTCATGTCGATCAGCCGGGCCTCGCCCAGCCAGGGCCCGACCTTCCCGCTGAAGATCTTGTCGCCCATCTTCATCATGTCGCCGTGGCCTTCCTGGGAACCGTGGCCCTTCATTCCGGACATCCCCTCGTGCCCCTTCATTTCCGCCGCAGCGATCCCCTGAAACGCCAGGAACGCGAGAACCAGCGCGAGTGCCGCCATCCGTTTCATCCCCATTGCTCCTTCCTCCTCGAGTCTGTGATCGTTCAACGCATTCCGCCCGCGTGGGGCTCTCTCAACGCCTTGCATCATGATTCCGCCGCGCCGGCAACGGCTTCCGTACCGATCTCCCGCATCTTCCAGAGCTTGTAGATCGCCGGATACACCAATAACTCCAGTATGAACGACGTGACCAGGCCGCCCAGCATCGGGGCGGCGATGCGCTTCATGACGTCCGCCCCCGCCGAGGTGGACCACATGATGGGCAACAGCCCCATGAACGCCGCGGCGACGACCATGAACTTCGGGCGGACGCGCTTGACGGCCCCGTGGACGATGGACTCGTCCAGGTCCGCGATGTTCCGGAGGAGCCCCTTCTTCTTCGCATCCTCATGGGAAAGGTCCAGGAAGAGGAGCATGAAGACCCCGGTCTCGGCGTCCAGACCCAGGAGGGCGATCATCCCCACCCAGGCGGCGATGGAAACGTTGTAGTCTAGCACATAGAAGAGCCAGATGGCGCCGATGGCGGAGAAGGGAACGGCAAGCATGACGACCGAGGCCTTGAAGGCGCTCCGGGTATTCATGTAGAGGAGCACGAAGATCAGGGCCAACGTCACCGGCACGACGAATTTCAGCCGTTCGCGCACCCGCAGCATGTTCTCGTACTGGCCGCTCCACTGGAGCACGTAGCCGGTCTTGAGCGGGACCTGCTTCTCCACGGCCGCCTTGGCTTCCTCCACGTAGCCCCCCACGTCCCGATCGGCGATATCCACGTACACGTACCCGGCCAGGAACCCGTTCTCATCCCGGAGCATGGCGGGGCCCTGGACGAGCTTGATGTCCGCGAGCTGGGCGAGGGGAACCTGGGCCCCCATCGGGGAGGGCACGGAGACCAGGACTCGCCCCAGGCGGTCGACGTCCTCCCGGAGCTCCCTGGGGTAGCGCACGTTCACGGGATAGCGCTCGCGGCCCTCGATGGTGGTGGTGATATTCTCGCCCCCGATGGCGCTCATGATCACGTCCTGGACCTTCTCGATCGTGAGCCCGTAGCGGGCAAGCTGGTCGCGCCTGGGCTCGAAGTCCACGAAGTAGCCGCCGGTGACGCGCTCAGCGAATACACTGCGTGTCCCCCGGATCGGCTTGAGGACGTGTTCCAGATGCTCCCCGATCCGCTGGATTTCCGCGAGATCGCTCCCGTAGATCTTGATCCCGATGGGCGTGCGTACTCCGGTCGTGAGCATGTCGATCCGGGCCTTGATGGGCATGGTCCACGCGTTCGTGACCCCCGGAAACCGCACCACGGAGTCCATCCTGGCCACGAGTTCGTCCCAGGAGATGCGGTCCGGCCAGATGGGCCGGAAGAGGAACTTGAGCCGGTCGGGGACCCAGGAAGAGTACCAGCGATCTTTCGGGCTCCATTGGCTCTCCGGCTTCAGGATCACGGTCGTCTCCATCATGGAGAAGGGCGCGGGGTCGGTGGAGGTGTCGGCGCGCCCCGCCTTGCCGAAAACCCGCTCGACCTCGGGAAAACTCTTCAGGAGCTTGTCCTGCCGCTCCAGGAGATCCTGTGCCTGGGCCACCGAGAGCCCCGGCAGGGTCGTGGGCATGTAAAGCATGGTGCCCTCGTTCAAGGGCGGCATGAACTCGCCTCCGAGCTTCATGTAGATGGGGATGCTTAAGGCGAACAGACCCACGGCGACCGCGATGACGGCCTTCGGACGGCGCAGCACGAACCGGCAGGCCGGCTCGTACACTTTGAGGATCGCGAGGGAGATCGGGTGCTTCTCCTCGGCATAGTACGTGCCCACGAATGCGCGCGTGGCGAGCTTGGCCAGGAACTTCGGCCGGAAGGTGAACGGTTCGATCCGCGCGAACATCATGCGCGTCGCCGGGTTCAGGGTGACCGCCAGGACTGCGGCCAGCGCCATGGCCAGGTTCTTTGAGTAGGCAAGGGGCTTGAACAATCTTCCTTCCTGGTCCACCAGCGCGAAAACCGGGAGAAAGGCCACGGCGATGACGAGGAGCGAGAAAAAGACGGAGGGGCCCACCTCCTTCAATGCTTCCAGCCGCACCTGGTGGAAGTCCCCTTTCCGGCCTTCGGCTTGCCAGTTGTATATCTTGTTGTAGGCGTTCTCCACTTCGATGATCGCCCCGTCCACCAGCACGCCGATCGAAATCGCTATTCCTGCCAGGCTCATGATGTTGACCGTGACTCCCATGTAGTACAGGGGGATGAACGAGAGGAGCACGGACACGGGGATCGTGATGATCGCGACCAAAGCCGACGGAACGTGCCACAGGAAAATCAGGATCACCAGGGAGACGATGAGCATTTCCACCACGAGCTCGTGCTTCAAGGTACCGATCGCCCGGTGGATGAGGTCCGAGCGATCGTAGGTCGTGACGAACTCCACTCCCTTGGGAAGAGAGGGGGCAAGATCCTTCATCTTCTCCTTGACCCGCTCGATCACGTTCAGGGCGTTCTCTCCGTGGCGCATCACCACGATCCCGCCCACGTGATCCCCGATTCCGTCCAGGTCGGAGACGCCGCGGCGGATTTCCGGGCCGAGGGACACCCGGGCGATATCCTTGAGGAGCACAGGAACGCCGCCGGGACCGGTTTTCACCACGATCTTGTCGAGGTCTTCCGGCTTTTTCGTGTAGCCCCGGCCCCGGACCATGAACTCCGCGCCTGCGAACTCGATCAGCCGGCCGCCGACCTCGTTGTTGGACATGCGGATGGCTTCGGTGACCATGGTGAGCGGGATCCCGTACGCCGCCAGTCGGTTCGGGTCGACCGTGACCTGGTACTGCTTCTGGAATCCTCCGATGGATGCCACCTCGGCGACGCCGGGCACGGACTGGATGGCGTAGCGCAGCGTCCAGTCCTGGTACGACCGGAGCTGATCCAGGGAATGGGTGCCCGACCGGTCCACAAGGGCGTACTGGAAGACCCAACCGACGCCGGTGGCGTCGGGCCCAAGCTCGGTCTGAACCCCTTTCGGAAGGCGGGACTGAATCTTCGACAGATACTCCAGCACCCGGGAGCGTGCCCAGTAGATGTCCGTACCGTCCTGGAAGATCACATAAACATAGGAGAATCCGAAGTCCGAGAATCCCCGGATCGCCTTGACGTTGGGGGCGCCCAACAGCGCCGTCACGATCGGGTAGGTGACCTGGTCCTCGATGATGTCGGGGGACCGGTCCCACTTCGAATAGACGATCACCTGGGTGTCCGAGAGGTCGGGGAGGGCGTCGAGTCGTATCTCCTTGAGCGTGTACAAGGCGAGCACGCAGGCCGCCACCACGGCCAGCAGGGTCAGGTAGCGGTTGGCCGCGCAGAACCCGATGACCCGCTGGATGAAGGTTTCCTTTCCTTGTTCGCCGGAGGCTCCGGCGCCGTGGAGGTTCACCGCCCGCCTCCGTGGCCGGCATGGTTCCCGGAGGAGGGCTGCTCCTTGGACTGCGGCGGGGGCGTTCCGCCCCCTTGCCCCGCATTGTCTCCATGGGGCAGCGGGGACCGGTTTCCACCCGCTGTCATCCCGGCGAGGGCCGCTCTCAACCTCGATTCCGAATCAAGGAGGAAGTTCGCGCGCACCGCGACCCGTTCGCCCTCCTTGACGCCGGAAAGGATCTGGACCTTGCCGTCACCTCGTACGCCGACGTTCACTTCCCGGGGCTCGAGGCTCCCTCCCCCGAGGTCCACGAAGACGATCCGGCGGACGCCCGTATCGATCAGGGCCGAATCCGGGACCACCACTCCGGTCGCGGAATCCAGCTCCAGGAAAACGTCGGCGTACATCTGGGGCTTCAAGCGGAGGCCGGGATTCGGAAACTCGAAGCGCACCTTGAGCGTCCGGCTCTCGGGCGAGAGGGTGGGATAGACGTAGGCGACCTTCCCTTTCAACCGAAGACCGGGGTCGTAAGCGGGTGTAAGTGTCGCCGCCTGCCCCAGGCGTACCGACCTTGCCTCGTATTCGTAGAGGTCCGCCTCGATCCATATCCGGGAAAGGTCGGTCACGGTGAAGAGCTCCATGCCGGGCATCACCCTCGATCCTGCGAAGACTTCCTTCGCCGTCACGTAGCCCGACACCGGGGCGTTAAGCGTCACCGTGCGCCGGGGCTCCTTCGTCCTCTCCAGTTCGTCGATGAAGCTTTGCGGTACGTCGAAGAGCTCGAGCCGCCTCCGGGACGATTGGACGAGTTCTTCCGCCATCTTCCTTTCCTCGGGGTAGGGGTTCCCCTTCATGCGCTCATGCATCTGGACGGCGACCAGGTACTCCCGCTGGCTCGCCACCAGCTCGGGCGAATACATGTCAAGGAGCGGTTGGCCCTTCGTCACGGCCTGTCCGGTGAAACTCACGTGAAGCTTTTCGATCCATCCCTCTATCTTGGTCTGCACACGCCGTACGCGCCTCTCGTCGGGAACGACGTTCCCCACCGCCCGCACCGAGCGACTGACCCTCTCGCGTACCGCAGGGGCGGTCTGGACACCGGTGAGGCGAAGGCTCTCGGCGCCCACCTTGACCGTGGAGTAGCCTGCGACGGTACTGCCGCCGCCTGCGATCTCATCCTCGTAGACCGGGACGTAGTCCATGCCCATTTCGTCCTTGGACGGGACGGGCGAGGTGACGCCCGGGTTCATGGGATTGCGGTAGAACAGGATTTTCCGCTCTCCCTTCGCGGCGCCGCCCTGGGCGGCGGCGCTACCGGCCGCGGCCGCCGCTCCGGCCTCTTCGATCTTTGTGAGCGTCATTCCGCAAATCGGGCATGTGCCGGGCTTGTCGGAGATGATGAAGGGGTGCATGCCGCAGGTGTACTTCGCCGCCCCCTGGGCGACCATCGCGGCATTATCCGCCGGATGGGGGTGGAGCAAATTATGGAAGGCGGGCACTTTGAAAAAGGCCAGCGCCCCCGCGCCGAGCACGACCGCCGCGACGACGGCGGCGACCACTGTCCGCCGGGTTTTTCCCCGGGGCCCGGGCGGGAGAGAACTCCCCTCCGGGGTCGGTTCCGGGGCTGCTCCCTCCGGTGGGTTAACGCCGGTTTCGGTGGGAAGACCTTCTTTTTTCTCTTCGCTCATGCTCTGTCTCCGTGTCGCTTCGGTTTCGAATCCCGTGGATCCGTCAATCGAGATCTTTCCCTACCGCAGCCTCCAGCCTCGCCTTCTCCATGTACAGGTCTCCCAGGATTTCGTGATAATCCTTCTGGAAGGACAGAAGCGCCATGACCGAATCCATGAGCATCGGAAAGTCGATCTTCCCTACCCGGTACGCCTCCAGGTTCACCGAGAACGCCGTTTCGGCGTGCGGAACCAGGGTGGTCCGGTAGAGCGCAGCGACCTGCGACCGGTTCTCGAGCGACGCCAGCGACTTCCCGATCGCGTTCTCCGACTCCAGGTCCAGGTTCGCAAGCTCCTGCCGGGCCATCTCCCTCTCCGCCGTCATCTCGCGGACGAAGGGATCGAGCTTCTGTTTCCGCCAGATCGGCAGGTTCATGAGCAACATGGAGGAGAACATGTCGGGCCGTCTCATCCCGTCCGGCGCCGCGTCCCGCTGCATGTAGGAAGCGGAGACCTCGAAGTCCGGGTAAAACTCCTTCTTCGCCATCGCAATGGAGGATTCCCCCCGCAGGATGCGGGCCTGGAGCGATTTTCTCGCAGGCCGTTCCTCCCGGTACGCCGCCATCAACCCTTCCGTGCGGAAGGGAACGACGAACTCGTGAAGATGCTCGATTTCCGGCACAGGTGAATCGGGCGGCAGTGCGGCAAGGGTGTTGAGGCGCATCGACAGGATCTTTTCCCGGTTCTCGAAGACCAGGAGCATCTCCCGCATCTTCTCGAATTCAATCTGCCCCCGGTGGACGTCCGCCTGCGTCACCTTTCCCACGGCGTACATCTCCTGGGAAACCGAGACGATCTCCCGGAGGATCTCCCGGCTGCGGCGGACCGCCTCGATCCGCCTCCGGATGTGAGCAATCTCCGCGTACGCCATCTTGATCTCGGCCCGCAGCATGTTCCGCATCTCCTGCAGGTCGAATTCGGTCTGCTCTTTCTCCCGCGTCGCCACGTCCGTCCTGAGCTTCAGCTTGCCGGGGTACGGAAACATCTGCGAAAGGCCGATCTCTTTCCCCGTCATGTCCTCCTCCCGAAACGACCACGACCTTACCGGGACGTTCGCGATCCCGATCCATGCCTTCGGGTCGTCGAGCGCGCCGACGCGGATGGCGGCGTTCTCCTTCATCCGGATCCGCTCCTGCATGGCGGAAAGAGACGGGTTTTTCGACAAGGCCGCATCGATGTAATACGATGCGGGGCGAGGTCCATTCTGGGCCCACGAACGGCTTCCCGACGCCAGGAAAACCAGTAGCAAGAGGAGAATCCCTTCACGAAGCAGGGATGTACCGGTTTTTTCCTCTGTTGTCATTTTGTCCCATCCATCTCTTTATTTTCCCCCGGAGTCGATCCTTTCCCTCGCCCTATTATGAGTGAATCGGCTCGCAC
>JACRMU010000022.1 GCA_016219515.1 Deltaproteobacteria bacterium | reverse complement strand
GCTGGGGCGTGCCTCCGGCGACCGGTGCAGCGGCCGTTTCGCCCGGCAGCGCCTCCGCCGTGTAAGAGGAGACCGCGGGAGGGGAGGGCCGGCGAAAATCGGGGCCGGCCGCGCAGCCGGCGAGCGTCGCGGCAACGATCGCGGCTTGCAAACGTATCGACAGAGACATCTCCATATCCGTTACTCGCAGAGCCCCCCTCGGTATTTCCGCTTCTTGGTATTGGATGCAGATATTGGGAAATATTCTCCGTAACACAATCATTGGCCGGACACGAAGCGTCACGGAGGAAATGGCCGGATGTGTGGTAAGATATGACCCTACGTCAACGTCCGCAGGATAAGAGATCCCGAGATATCGTGCTCATGACCTCTTTTGCGGCTCAGATGCCTTAAAGGAGGACTTATGGGCAAGAAACTGTACATTGGAAATCTACCGTTTTCCGCAACGGAAGATTCCCTGAAAGAGGCGTTTCAACAGTTCGGAACGGTGGAGTCGGTGACCATCATCACGGACAGGGACACGGGCCAGAGCAAGGGGTTCGGGTTCCTGGAGCTGTCGACCTCGCAGGAGGCGGCCAGCGCGATCACCAAGATGAACGGTTCCGAAATGGACGGCCGGACGCTGAAGGTGTCCGAGGCGCAGGCAAAGGCGCCCCGCGATAACTCGCGGCAGGATCGGGGCTACGGCGGCGGGGGATATCGCCGGTAACGGCGGATACCTCTTTCGCAGAGGTTCAACGAGGGCCATGGGGCAACCCATGGCCCTTTCCTTTTTCCTCCGCTCACGCCGCCTTGCGGTACGCCGCGGAGAAGACGGTCCTCGCGAACTCCTCCAGGGTCGTCGGCGTCGAGTTCTCCGCGTTCCTTTCCTGCGTGGGGCGGATGAGGCCCGAGTTGAATCCGCGATGCATCTCCAGGAACGTCGCGATCGCGCTATCGGTCATCCCCGCTCCCTCCATCGCCTTGCGGGCTTCCTCCTCGGGGAACTGGATGTATTTGAGCCCCGGCTTCCCGATTGCGTCGCCCAGGATGCGGGTCGCCTCGGAAAGCGTCAGGTCCCGCGGCCCCAGGAGATAGCGCACGGTGTGCCCGGAAAAGGTCCCCTCCAGGAATAGCTTCGTCGCCGCATCCGCGATGTCCTTTGTAGCGATCATCGGGATCGGAATGTCGGGCCGGACGGGGCTCCCGTTGACTCCGTGCTCCCGGATGACGGGGATGCTCCAAAGGTGGTTCTCCATGAAGTAGGTCGGCCTCAGGTGGACCGCGGCCGCATCTTTGAGGGTGTCTACCTTCGTTTCCAGATCGTGAAGCCCAAGGATCGGTCCCGTCCCCCTGGAAAGATGCGCGCCGATGCTGCTCAGCGTGACGATTCGCCGGACGCGGGCCTTCGACAGCGCGGAAACCAGCGTGTCCGCGACCTGGTCCTGGTATCCACGGAAATCGGGAGCGTCGTATTTCGGGGGGATCAGCACGAACACGGCCCGGGCCCCGGTAAAGGCCTTCGAAAGGAAAGTCGCATCCCCGATATCGCCGGGCCACGGCTCCGCGCCTTTCCCGGCAAGGGGGCCGAGCCGGGCCCGCTCCCTGCCGACGATGCGCACCGGTTCCCCGGCTTTTAGAAGGTTTTCGGCGATCCTGGATCCCACGTTCCCTGTCGCTCCGCAGATTGCGAACGGAGATTTCATCGTGTGCCTCCTGTTCTTCCGTGCCGGTATTTTCCATTAGATTCCACGGAGAGAAGGGTAGATCCGTTCCGTTGGGTTAGAATCGTAATTGCCGGACGGAAGAGGGGGTTGCCATGTGCGGGCGGTTCACGCTTTTCGAGCCGGATAAGATGCTCGCCAAGTCTTTCGATCTCGGGGAGATTCCTCGCCTTGCGCCTCGATACAACGTCGCGCCGGGCCAGCCCGTGGCGGCGGTGAGGGCGTCATCTTCCGGAGGAGCCCGGGAGCTGGCGTTCCTTCGATGGGGCCTGATCCCTTCCTGGGCGAAGGACCCGTCCATCGGAGGCCGTCTCATCAACGCCCGCGCCGAGACCGTCGGCGAAAAGCCGGTCTTCCGCAACGCCTTCCGCCGCCGGCGTTGCATCGTCCCCGCCAGCGGGTTCTACGAGTGGCAACGCACGGAACGCCGGAAGCAGCCGTACTACATCCGGATGCGCGACGGGCGGATGTTCGGCATCGCCGGATTGTGGGATCGGTGGGAAGGGGAGGACGGGAGCGTCGCCGAGACGTGCGCCGTTCTGACGACCGCGGCGAATGCCGCGCTGGCCCCGGTCCACGACCGGATGCCGGTGATCCTCGACCCCGGGGTGTACGACCGGTGGCTCGACATCGCGGCCGGGGCCCCCGGTTCCCTGCAGCCCCTCCTCGTCCTGTTCCCGCCGGACGAGATGGTCGCCTTCCCCGTCGGCTTCGGGGTGAACGATCCCTCCGTCGACGACGAGGGGTGCATCGCCCCGCTTTAGCGTGCGGGCGCATCGTGTCCCCGAACCGGCCCGAGCAGCTCTTCCTCCGCCTCCCGCAGCATCTCTTCGTACCGCGAAAAATCCGGCATCTCGTTCCCGTCCAGGAACCCCATCGCCCGGCCTTTTCCGTCGGCCAGCAGGTAGCGGATCTTCGATCCGGGCCGAACGCCTTTTCCGCCTTTCGCACGATGGAGCCCAGGAGGAGCGGCGCGGAAACCGTGAACGTCCACGCCGGGATCGCCCTTCCGGAAAAGAACTCCGTGCCTTCCCCCCGCGCAAGGGAGCAGTTCCACCGAGTCGAAGCCGCCCGCAAGCTTGCTTCCTTGAGGTTTTTCCCCGCCAGGACGAAGGAAGGGCGAAAGGGCGCCAGCAGGGGGACCGTTTCCCCGGACTCCGCGCGGAACCAGACGGTCATCCCGTCCGGGCCGGGGATCGCGTCGAAAACCCATCCGGCCAAGTGCCGCCGGGGCATTCCGGTTGTCCCTCCGTCCGCATGGGTATGGTAACATACCTATCCAACCGAAAAACGATTGGCCTTGAGAGAATATCCGGCGGGATGCATCTCATTACCGCCAGGGAGATCGTTGCCTCGGGGGGGAAGATGAAAATCAGCAGGTATCCCGAAAGAATCCTCGTCTATGAAGCGCTCGGGTTTCTCGCGATCCTCGCCATGATCCTGCTGGATGAAATCTACGAAATTCCGAGGCGATATATTGTTGCGTACACGAATCGCGCCGAGCTGTGGGAGGGCTCGTTCGAAGTCGTAACGGTCCTGCTCATCGCCATCGCGATCCTCCTGATGACCGATCGGCTGGTGTCGCGATTGTTCTACCTGGAGGGTTTCCTGAGGGTCTGCGCCTGGTGCAGGAAGATTCACCATGAAGACCGGTGGATCTCCGTGGAAAACTACTTTTCGTCGGGATTCGACACGAAAACGACGCACGGGATGTGCCCGGACTGTTTCGAAAAATCGAATCGGGGGTTGTTACCCTGATTCGGTCATCCTTCCGGGTTGTCCATGGCGGCGGCCGGTCCTAAAATTTCCGGTAGACGCCGACGACCTTGCCCGCGATGCGGAAGGAAGGGGAGTCGGCGGGGACGACGATCGTGGGGTAGGCCGGGTTGGCCGGCTCGAGCCGGACCTTTCCCCGTTGCCTGTCGAACCGCTTGACCGTGGCTTCTCCGTCGAGCACGGCCACGACGATTTCCCCGGCCTCGGCGTTTTGCTGCGCGCGGACGAGGACGTAATCCCCGTCGCGGATGTGGGCGTCCACCATGCTGTCCCCCTTGACGCGCAGGGAGAAGACCTCCCCGTCCCCCAGCAGCGACGGGTCCAGGAAGAGTTCCCCTTCGACCTCTTCGACCGCCTCCAGGGGGTTGCCGGCAGGGACGCGGCCCAGGACGGGAACCCGCACGGGAGACCGGGACGGGGGCTCCCCCGGGAACTCGATCCGCCGGGGCCGGTGCTTCGTGCGCCGGATGTATCCCTTGCGCTCCAGGACGTCCAGGTAGTAGAAGCCGTTTTTCTCCGCGATCCCGAAGCGGGTGGCGATCTCCTTCGCCGTGGGGGCGAACCGGTGGCGCGTCATGAACTCCCGGAGGAACGTCAGGACCTGCTGTTGCGACGGTGTGAGTGGAGCGCCCATGAAGGTATGTTACCATACCTATCGTGGTCCCGGCAAGCGTTCAGGCAAAAAAAACAGCGTTCAGGCAAAAAAATAACCCGCGGTCCGGCGGTCGTCATCGGCCTCGAGGTATTCGTTCTTGACGTAGGTGAGGACGACGG
>JACRMU010000021.1 GCA_016219515.1 Deltaproteobacteria bacterium | reverse complement strand
CCGTCGGGATGATCCTCTTCCTCTCCGCCTACCGGTTCGACCTGCCGTTCATGGAGGTCGCCCGCGCCACGCTTCCCTTCCTCCTCATCCTCCTCTGCGGCGTCCTCGCGATCACCTACATCCCCTGGCTCACCACGGCCCTGCGTGACGGCGCCCAGGTAGGATTCCGGGACGTCGACGAAGAGCATTTCCACCGGCTCCTTGAGCACGCCGCTTTCGGTCTTCGTCACCACCTCCGGCCGGGAGACCGACATCTCGAACCCTTCGCGCCGCATCATCTCGATGAGGATCGCAAGCTGCAGCTCCCCCCGCCCCATGACATTGAAGGCGTCCGTCCCGGAGAAGTCGATCCGCAGGGACACGTTCGAAAGGAGCTCCTTCTCGAGCCGCTCCCGAAGCTGCCGGGAGGTGACGAACTTCCCATCCCTTCCCGCAACCGGGGAAGTGTTGATCGAGAAGACCATCGACACCGTCGGCTCGTCGACCGCGATCCTGGGAAGGGGCCGCGGCTCCGCCGCGTCGGAAACCGTGTCCCCGATCGTGATCCGCTCCGCGCCGGCGAGGGCCACGATGTCCCCCGCGCCCGCCTCCGGGATCTCCTTCCGGGAAAGCCCCTCGTAGCCATAGAGGAGCGCCACCTTGATCCGCTCCACCGCGCCGTCCTTCCCGCAGATGGAAATCGTCTCCCCCGCGCGCAAGGTCCCGGAGAAGATCCGTCCCACCGCCAGCCGGCCAACGTAGTCGCTGTAGTCCAGGTTCGTCACCAGGAACTGCAGGGGGCCGGCGGGGTCCCCCGAGGGAGGAGGGATATCGGCGAGGATCCGGTCGAAGAGCGGGCGAAGGGAGCGTTCCTCTTCGCCATCTTTCTCCCGGGCCGTTCCGGCGCGGGCGTTCGTCAGGAGGATCGGGAACTCGAGCTGCTCCTCCGTGGCCTCCAGGTCGATGAACAGGTCGTAGACCTCTTCGATCACCTCGTCGATCCGCGCATCCGGGCGGTCGATCTTGTTCACGACGAGGATCACGGGGAGCGACTCTTCCAGCGCTTTTTTCAGCACGAACCGGGTCTGGGGGAGAGGCCCCTCGGAGGCGTCCACCAGCAGGAGCACGCCGTCGACCATCTTCAGGGTGCGCTCCACCTCGCCGCCGAAGTCCGCGTGGCCCGGGGTGTCCACGATGTTGATCTTCACCCCCCGGTAGACCACGGCGGTGTTCTTCGCCATGATCGTGATCCCCTTTTCCCGCTCCAGGTCGATGGAGTCCATCACGCGGTCGGGGACGTCCTGGTTCTCGCGGAAGATGCCGCTCTGCTTGAGCATCGCGTCGACCAGCGTGGTCTTGCCGTGGTCGACGTGGGCGATGATCGCCACGTTGCGGATGTCGGAAGTTCGCATACCGTGCGCGTCTTACTTGAAGGAGCGCTCGAACAGCTCGCGGATCGCCCGGCGGCCGTTCTCCTCAAGGAGGCGCGTCCCGGTCCCGGTGAAGCGGGGATTGCCGATCCGGAGGTTCGCGGGGTCCGCGACCTCCATCCACCGGGTTTCGGCCCAGGCGAACCAGGCGTTCCGGTCCTGGTCGAACACGAAGATCGGCTTGTTGCAGAGCTTGGCGAACTCCGCCCCCCAGAGCCGGTGCCTCCGCGCACGGTACCGTCCTCGAGGATCTTGCAGACGACGTAGATCTCCTGCCCGGCGTTGACCTGGTACCACAGGGTCTGCAGCACCTTGCGGATGAACTGGGCATCCGTGTAGGCGCGATGCATCAGGTTCGAGACGTAGGACAGGCTCACGTCGCCGCTCTTCAACTCATCGAGGGAGAGCACCCGCAGGCCCCGCTTGCGCGCGGTCCCGTGCCCCTCGAACGTGAAGTTGACCTCTTCGATTCCGTAACTTTCCGCCTGGGCTCCGAACTCCTGCTCTGCGCCCTTCGCGCCGCCGCTGTACAGAATGCAATCCTCTTTCTTCAGCATGGTTGTCGTCTCCTGTAAATTTTCGGGGGACATTGCCGGTTAAACTCGGGATTCGCTGACTATACCACAGACAGGCGGAAAGACGCACGCGCCTTCCGGCGATGGCGCATGCCGCGTTATCGCAGCAGGGCCGTGGTGAGCCAGGGGATGTAGGTGATCGCAAGGACGCCGCAGAGCAGGATGAGGAGGAAGGGGAGCGTGGCCCGGGCGACCTCCATGAACGGCTTGTCGAACCGGTAGGCGGAGAGGAAGAGGTTCATCCCGACCGGGGGCATCAGGAACCCCAGCTCCAGGTTCGCGAGAAAGATGATCCCCAGGTGCACCGGGTGGATGTCGTACGCGGCGGCCAAAGGCGCGATGATCGGCACCACGACGACGATCGCCGAGAAGATGTGCATGAAGCACCCGACGACCAGCAGGAAGCCGTTCAGGACGAGGAGGAAGGCCACCTTGGAATGGATCGTCGCGCGGACCCACTCGAAGATCGTCTGCGGCACCCCGGCGTCCACCATGTACCCGGTGAGTCCCGTGGCCGCAGCGAGGAGAAGGAGGAATCCCCCCACGAGCCGCGCGGACTCCACCCCCGCCTCGGGGAACTGCCTCCGCAGGTCGACGCCGCGGTGGACGAACACCTCCACGCAGAAGGCGTAGAGGACTGTCAGCGCGGCAGTCTCCACGATCGTGGCGAACCCGCCGAAGATCCCGAGCAGCACGATGACCGGAAGGAGGATGTCCCATTTCGCTTCCCACGCCGCGGCGCGAAGCTCTCCGAGGGAGAACGGCGCCCGAGCGGCGCCGGAGCGGACCCCCGTGCGGATGGCCCACGCCGCCATGATCGCGGAGAGAAGGACCCCCGGCAGGAACCCGCCCCGGAACATCTGGTCCACCGCGATCCCCGCCACGACCCCGTAGAGGATCACCGGCAGGCACGGCGGGAAAAGAAGCCCCAGCGACCCGGAGGCCGTGAGGAGCCCTAAGGAAAACCTCTCCGGGTACCGCTCCGCCAGCAGCGCCGGCAGCAGGATCCCTCCCAGCGCCACGATGGTCACCCCGGAGGCGCCGGTGAACGTCGTGAAGAACGTGCACACCAGCACCGTGACCACGGCGATCGCGCCGGGCATCCATCCCACGAGCGCCCGGAAGAACCGGACAAGCCGGCGGGAGACGTTCCCCACCGTGAGGAGGTACCCCGCGAAGGCGAACAGCGGGATCGTGGGGAGGGACGGCGAGGTGACGAGGCGGTAGATCTCGGCGGAGATGGATGCGAGCGGAACGTCCGCGTGGCGGAACAGGATGACGGCGAGCCCGCCCAGCGCGGCGAAAAGCGGGGCCCCGAGAATCACCGCGGCGAGAAGGACCAGGAGCGCCGCCGCGAACGCCGCGCTCCCCAGGATGAGGTTCGAGGCGACGAACGCCGCGCATGCACCCGCGGCGGCGGCGACGGACGCGCGGACCCGCCAGCCCGGGGAAGCCCCCCGGACGATCCGCCACGCGATGAGGAGGAACCCCGCGGGGATCACGCTTTCCGCCGCCCACACGGGAAGGAACGGGACCACGTACTGCGGGTCGGTCCATTCCGCCCGGACGAGCTGAAATCCAGAGTAGGCGAGCAGGAGGGAGATCGCGGCGGAAACCGCGGCGGCGAAGGCGGCCAGCCACCCCCGGAACGGCTCCGGGAACCGGTCCGTGAGGCGTCCGAGCGAAAGGAGCCGGCCGTCCCGCGCGGCGATCGCCCCGCCGAGGAACCCGATCCATAACGTCGCGTGCTGGACGAGGGCGTTCGAGCCCGGGATCCCCGTCCGCCAGAGCTTGCGGCCGACGATCTCGAGCAGCGGAAGCGCGGCCATGCCGACGAGAAGGAAGATCGAGACCGCGTTCTCGACGCGATCGGAAAGCGCGGCGGGAGGCCTGTCCCCGGAGGGAGCGAGTCCGGCAGGCGATTCCAACGCTATCGGGCTCCGCGAGGGCAGCGTCTCCCGAATGCGAATGCGGGCTTATTTGGGAGACGCTGCACTTTTCCCCCTGCGGCTCGCGGCGCGGTACTCGTCGCGGTACTTCCGCGCGGCGTCGAACATGTCCGCGGGGATGATCTTGCCGCGGATCCGGGGGTAGACGTCCTCGACGACCCTGCGCCATTCCTCCTGGGCGTCCGGGGGGACATGGCTGATCTTGAGCCCGTTCTTCACCATGACCTTCACGGCCTCGTCGTTGAGCCGGCGGATCTCGCCGCGCAGGTTCTTACCCGCTTTGCTCGCCGCCTCCAGGATCTTCGGCCGCAGGTTCTCCGGGATCTTGAGCCACGCTTTCTTGTCGATGATCGTGGCGCCCGTGAGCGGCACCCACCGCAGGTCCGCCATGTGCGGGGCAAGGCCGAACCACTGGAAGGCCAGGGCCGCCAGGGGCGTGGTGTCGAACGAGTTGATGAGTCCCGTCTGGAGGCCCGGCAGGATGTCGATGGAGGAAAGAGGAACGGGGTTGAAGCCCGTCTCCTTGTAGAGCTGGACGAGGCTCGAGTCGCCCGACCAGACGAAGAGCTTCATCGCCTTGACTTCCCCGGGGCGCGTGAACGGCTTCTTCGCGAAGAAGTGGACCCAGCCGGCGTCCCCCCAGTTGAGGACGATGAACCCCTTCTCCTCGAGGCGACGCTCGAGGGCCGGGGCGATCCGGTCGCGGACGTAATCGAACTCCTCGTCGGAGGAGTACATCATCGGGACGTGCAGCGCGTAGAAGGACTTGTCGATGTAGGAAAGCCCGATGCCGGTGACGGCCGCCGCCTGAAGCTGGCCCACCCGCATCTTCCGGATCATCGCGTCCTCGTCGCCCGCCACACCGCCGGGATAGATGCGCAGGGTGACGGCCCCGCCGGTCGCTTTCTTCCACCCCTCGCCCATCTCCTGAAGGACCTTGTACCAGGAGGATCCCTCCGGGGCGAGCGTGGCCATCTTGATGATCGTCGGCCCCGCGGCCCCGGCGGGAGACCCGAGCGCGGCGAGGAGGAAGAGCGCGGAGGCCGCCGCCCATCTACTCCAGGAAGAGCTCATCCGCTCTCCTTTTCAGCCAGCGCGCCTTGCGCTGCGCGACGAGGTTGGACATCCGGTGCTCGGGGGCCTCGCCGCGGGCGTCGAAGGCAAGGGCCCGGTCCAGAAGCCGAAGGAACTCCTTCCGGTCCTGCGCCCGCACGGAGACGCTCTCCGCCATCGTCACCAGCGGAGAGATCTTCTTCCCCCGGGAGAGCTCCATCGCCCTCTCGAAATGGCGCCTGGCCTTATCCGCCGAACCCCCCATCGCCTCGGGCCGCCCTCCCTCGAACGCGATGAAATATTCATGGATCGCCCCGCCGTCGAAATCCTCCCGGAGCGCGAGCGCCCTCCGCATGAGGGCCTCGCACCGGGGGAGGTCCGCCAGCATTCCCGGGTCGTCCTGCGCGGTCGAGATCGCC
>JACRMU010000020.1 GCA_016219515.1 Deltaproteobacteria bacterium | reverse complement strand
GATCTTCTTGGCCCGCTCCTGGCCGATCACGTACTCGTCGAGCGTCTTCTTGATTTCCGCGGGCTTGGGGAGGCGGCGGCGCTTTTCCTCGAGACTGCCGTCGACCTCGTACTCTTCGGAGATGATGTCGTTGCACAGCTCCACGCACTCGTCGCAGATGTAGACCGTCGGCCCCGCGATCAGCTTCCGCACCTCGTTCTGCGCCTTCCCGCAGAAAGAGCAGACAAGGAGGTTCGACTTGTCGTTGAATTTCCTCGTCACCGGGCCCTCCGTCAATCCACGAGCGGCCTTGCGGCCGCCAGCCGTTTCTCGACAACTTGGTCGATTATACCATAGCTCTTCGCCTGCTCCGCCGACATGAAGTAGTCCCGCTCGGTGTCCGCCGCGATCCGGTCCAGGGATTGCCCCGTGTGCCGGGACAGGATCTTGTTCAGCTCATCCCGCATCCGGAGGATCTCCTCGGCCTGGATCTTGATGTCGGTGGCCTGGCCCCGCGTCCCGCCCATCGGCTGGTGGATGAGGATCCGGGCGTTGGGCAGCGCCGTGCGCTTCCCGTGCGCCCCGCCGGCCAGAAGCACCGCGGCCATCGAGGCGGCTTGCCCGATGCACACCGTCGCCACGTTGGGCTTGATGAACTGCATCGTGTCGTAGATCGCCATGCCGGCCGTCACCATCCCGCCGGGAGAGTTGAT
Source organism: Deltaproteobacteria bacterium (assembly GCA_016219515.1). GTDB lineage: Bacteria > Desulfobacterota > Deferrimicrobia > Deferrimicrobiales > Deferrimicrobiaceae > JAENIX01. Next base: position 10,091 of record JACRMU010000020.1, on the reverse strand, counting down.
GTAGATGTTGACGTCCTTGTCCGGGTCTTCGGCCTCCAGGAACAGGAGCTGCGCGATGACCAGGTTGGCGATGTCGTCGTCGATCGGGTTCCCGATGAAGACGATCCGGTCCTTCAGCAGCCGGGAATAGATGTCGTAGGACCGCTCGCCGCGGCTGGTCTGCTCCACCACGATGGGAACGAGATTCATTCGGACGCGACCTCCTCCTTGACCTGTGCGTTTTCCAGCAGAAACGTCATGACCTTCCGTTCGAGGAGCCGGTTCCGCAAGGTGTCCAGCCGTTCCTCGTCGCCGTAGATCTCCCTCACCTTCTCGTAGTCCATCTGTGCGGCTTCCGCCATCTTTTTCATCTCCGCTTCGATTTCGGGATACGGGACGTCGATGTTCTCCTGCTTCGCGATCGCCTCGAGAAGCATGGATACCCGGACGGTCCGCTCGGCGCCCGGCGCGAACCTTTCTTTCATCTTATCGAAATCCAGGTTCACTTTCTTTAGATCCACCCCTTGGGAAGCCAGCCGATTTGCGGTGGCCTCGATCGTATGGACGATTTGCCGGTCGATAAGCGATTGGGGGACGTCGAACGCGTTCTTCTCCAGGAGCCCCTTCCGGATCTCCTCCTCCGCGCCGCGCCGGGACCGCTCCTCCCCTTCCTCCCGCAGCCGCTCCGCCATCTTCGACCGCAGCTCCTCCATGCTCTTTATATCGCTGAAATTCTTTACGAATTCCTCGTCGATCTCCGGGAGTCGCTTCTCCTTGACGGCGTTCACCGCAACGTCGAAGGCGATCTTCTTCCCCGCGTACTTCTTATTGGGGGCCTCTGCGGGGTACTCCACCTCGATCGTCTTCCGGTCGCCGGTTTTCGCCCCCGCAAGCTCCTCCTCGAACTTCTTCCCGAACGGCATCCCTTGGCCGAGGATCAGGCTGGAGGACTCGCCGCTCTCGATCGCCTTCCCCTCCGCGGACGAGGAGAAGTTCACCTCGAGCAGATCCCCCTCCGCAGCCCCCCGATCCTCCACGGAGTGGTAGTTCGCGAACGATTCCCGCAGGTTGGAAAGGGCACCGTCGATCTGCGCATCCCCGATCTCTACCTTTTCCTTCACCACGGGCAGTCCCTTATAGTCCACGGCCGTGATCTCCGGGAACACCTCGAAGGTCACGGTAAACGCGAACTCTTCTCCTTCCGCAATCTTCCCCCCGTCGAACTTCGGGGTGGAAATCACGCGAAGGTTGTTCTCCTTGACGGCCTCGTGGACCGAATCCTTGATCAGTTGCTCGGCGACCTCGCCTTCCACGTGATCCTTGAAGAGCCGCTTCACCATATGCATCGGGGCCTTCCCCTTCCGGAATCCCCGGATCGGAACCATTTTTCGGACTTCCGCGTACCCCTCCTCGATTTTCCGGCCCACCTCGTCCGCCGGGATCGTCACCCGGACCCGCTTCTCCACGCCGCTGACCGTCTCCACGCTCGTTTTCATCGTCGCTGTTTCGTCCTTTTTATTTAGATACCGGCACGCAGATCGCTGGTGCGAGAGGAGGGATTTGAACCCTCACGGTTGCCCACCGGATCCTAAGTCCGGCGCGTCTGCCATTCCGCCACTCTCGCACGCCAGGAACGCTCCCGCTGGCGGAAATGTACAGTATATCCGGGAAGTTCCTTATGGCAAGGGGAAAATGTCCCGCTGATGGCGGGACGTTGCTGTTTGCTACCGGAGGTCCAACCCGTCCTCGAACTCCCCCGTGGACTTGTCGAACTGCATCCCGAAGATGTACGCCCCCTTCGGGTCATCCGACCCCCGGAACCAGACGACCTTCCCCGACACCCTCACCGGCGGGTCCCCCTCGACGAAGACCGTCGCGTCGATCCGGTTGCGCGTCGTCATCAGCGTGTCGTACATGACGTGAATCCCGTCGGGCGCGATCTTCGGCGTGACGACCGACATCCCGAGCGGCGACAGGTCCCTTACGGTTCCGGTCACGGGCGAGGAAACCTTCGCCGGGTCCCTTCCGCTCTGAACCGTAAAAATCACCGTGGCCATTCGCTGATGTCTCTCCTTTCGCCTTCGTTCCCTGGAAAAAAATCCCGCCGACATTCCCCGCCGTCCCCGTCCCTTACCGCTTTCGAACGTCTTCCCCGGTCATCTCCGGGGGAGGAAGGATATCCAATAAGCGGAGAATGGTGGGCGCCAGGTCCTCCAGCGCCCTGTCCGGCTTCAGGGCGCCGCCCTTCGCCGAGGGATCCGCGAAGATCAGGGGAACCGGGTTCGTCGTGTGCGCGGTGTGCGGCTCTCCCGTCTCCGGGTCCACCATCAATTCGGCGTTTCCGTGGTCGGAGGTGACCAGGGCGGCTCCTCCGATCTCCCAGACCTTCTCCACCACGCGGCGCAGGTTCTCGTCGACGGCCTCGACGGCCCGGATCGCGGCGGCCAGGATCCCCGTGTGGCCGACCATGTCCCCGTTGGCGAAGTTGAGGATCATCGCGTCGTGCTTCCCGGAGGCGATCTCCGCTTCGGCCCGCTCCCCCACTTCGTGGGAGCTCATCTCCGGCTGGAGGTCGTAGGTGGGAACCGACGGAGACGGGATGAGGACGCGGGACTCGCCGGGAAACACCTTCTCCTCCCCCCCGTTGAAGAAGTAGGTCACGTGCGCGTACTTCTCCGTCTCGGAGATCCGCAAATTCCGCACGCCGTTGGCGGCGAAGACGGTGGCCAGGATGTTTTCCAGGGTCTGCGGGGCGAACGCCGCCGGCAGGCGGAACGTCTCGTCGTAGACCGTCATGCTCGCGTAAGAAAGCTCCGGACGCTCGGGCCGCGGAAACCGGTCGAACGCCTCCATCGTGAGGGCGCGGGTCAGCTCCCGCGCGCGGTCGGCGCGGAAGTTGAAGAAGATCACGGAATCTCCCTGCGCGATGCGCCCGACGGGGCGGCCGTCCCGCGCGATCACCGCCGGCTCCATGAACTCGTCGGTCTTCCCGGCCGCGTAGGACGCCGCGACGGAAGCCACAGGGTCCGCGCTCTCCTTCCCTTCCCCCCGGACCATGGCGCGATAGGCCCGCTCCACCCGGTCCCACCGGTTGTCCCGGTCCATCGCGTAGTACCTTCCCCCGACCGTCGCCACCTCTCCCGTCCCGATCTCCTTCATCTTGCCCAGCAGGTTTTCCAGGTGATGGATGCCGCTGGTCGGCGGGGTGTCCCTCCCGTCGAGGATCGCGTGGACATACACAAGGGGGACGCGCCGCCGCTTCGCCATTTCGAGGAGCGCGTAGAGATGCGTGTGGAGGGAGTGGACGCCCCCGTCCGACAGAAGCCCGATGAGGTGGAGCGCCTTGCCCCGCTCCCTCGCCGCGTCCATCGCTTTGCAGAAGGCCTCGGCCCGGAAGAACTCCCCCGTTCGGATCGCCTTCGAGATCCGGACGAGGTCCTGGTAGACGACCCGGCCCGCCCCCAGGTTCAGGTGCCCCACCTCGGAGTTGCCCATCTGCCCCGCGGGCAGTCCCACGCGCTCCCCCGACGCCTCGATGAGCGTGCGGGGGAACTCCGCCCACAACCGGTCGAAGAACGGCGTGTTCGCCAGGGCGATCGCGTTGGCCTCCACCTCCTCCCGGTAGCCCCACCCGTCCAGCACGATCAGTGCGACGAACCTGCGCTTCATATCAGATATTATAGAACACTCCCCTTCCCTCGAACCGCGCCGCCGGTCCCAGCTCCTCCTCGATCCGGAGCAGCTGGTTGTACTTCGCGAGCCGGTCGGTGCGGGAGGCCGATCCCGTCTTGATCTGGCCGGTGTTCAGACCCACCACGAGATCGGCGATGGTGCTGTCCTCCGTTTCGCCGGACCGGTGGGAAACGACGGCCGTCCAGCCGGCGCGCTTCGCCATCTCCACGGCGTCGATCGTCTCGGTCACCGTGCCGATCTGGTTCAGCTTGATGAGGACGGAGTTCGAGGCCTTTTCCTCGATCCCCTTCCGCAGGATCTTCGGGTTCGTCACGAAGATGTCGTCCCCGACGATCTGGACTTTCTTCCCCATCTCCTTCGTGAAGAGCTTCCAGCCGTTCCAATCGTCCTCGGAGAAGCCGTCCTCGATGGAGAGGATCGGGTACTGGCGGCACAGGTCCTGGTAGAAGCGGACCATCCCCTCCGCGTTCTTCTTCGACCCGTCCGACTTCCGGAAGGTGTACGTCCCCTTCTCGCCGAACTCGGAGGCGGCGGCGTCGAGGGCGATGCCGATCTCCTTCCCCGGCTTGTAGCCGGCCTTCACGATGGCCTCCAGGATCACCTCGATCGCCTCGGCGTTCGACTTGAGGAGGGGGGCGAAACCGCCCTCGTCCCCCACATTCGTGTTGAGCCCCTTCCCTTTGAGCACTTTCTTGAGGTTGTGAAAGGTCTCCGCCCCCATCCGGAGCGCTTCGGCGAAGGACGACGCCCCCACCGGCATGACCATGAACTCCTGGATGTCCAGGTTGTTGTCCGCGTGGGAGCCGCCGTTGAGGATGTTCATGTGCGGCACGGGAAGCGTCCGCCCGCCGATCCCGCCGATGTACTGGTACAGCGGCAGCCCGCTGGCATCCGCCGCCGCTCTCGCCGCGGCCATCGAAACGGCCAGGATTGCGTTGGCGCCCAGTTTCCCCTTGTTCGGGGTCCCGTCCAGTTCGATCAGCACCTTGTCGAGGTACGCCTGCTCGCTGGCGTCGAGGCCGAGCACCTTCGGGGCGATCGTCTTGTTGACGTTCTGGACCGCCTTCAGGGTACCCTTGCCCATGTACCGCTTCGGATCGCCGTCCCGGAGTTCCACCGCCTCCCGCGTGCCGGTCGACGCCCCCGAGGGGACGATCGCGCGTCCTTCCGCCCCCGACTCGAGGAGGACCTCGGCCTCCACGGTGGGATTTCCCCGCGAGTCCAGCACCTGCCTTGCGTGCACGTCGATGATCATCGTCATCCGCAGATTCCTCCTCTTGATGGCTTCCGCTCCCGACCACCATGGTTTTCGCGGAACGCTGCGCCGCCATCCCCGGCGGCGATGATTACGGGTGAATGAATTCCTTTCCCCCCATGCGGACGCTCAAGACGGGACACGGGGCGTTGCGGACCACCTTCTCGGCGGTGCTGCCGAAGAGGACGTGCTCCACGCCCGTGCGCCCGTGCGTGCCGATCACGATCAGGCCGGCCCCGCACTCCCGCGCCTTCCTGATGACTTCGCGATAGGGGATCCCGGTGGCCAGCATCGTATCAAAGTTCGCGAACCCCGAGAAGTGCGCCGCGAGAAACGCGTCCATGCTCTCCTGCGCGAACTGCTCCATACGGTTGCGGAGCAACTCGAGGGGGACATCCCCGCGGAACATGGGATCCAGCGCGGCGGGCTCGTCGAGGACGTGGAGCACCGCGATCCGGGAGCCGAACCGTTCCGCGAGGAGCCTTGCGACCTTCGCGGCCTCCGCGGAACAGTCGGAAAAATCGGTGGGGAGCAGGATCTTCGAGAACATGAGGGCACCTCCGGACAACTTCTTTCATTACAACGCCTGCCGCTTGGAAAACCGGAGACATCGGCGGCGTATTGCCGTCACCAACTGCACCTGGCAATAAAAACCCCCGGCCACGTGGGACACGCGGCCGGGGGATCGGGTTTTCCGCTTACGGGAACCTGGTGCTATTTCTTCTTTCCGCCGACCGCTTCCTTGAGGGACTTGCCCGCCGAGAACTTGGGAACCTTCGCCGCCTTGATCTTGATCGCTTCGCCGGTCTGTGGATTTCGCCCCATCCGGGCCTTCCGGTTGCTTACGCTGAAGGTGCCGAAGCCCGTCAAGGCGATCTTGTCACCTTTCTTCAACGCCTTCCCGATCGCTGAGATGAATCCGTTGAGCGCCTTCTCCCCCACCGCTTTGCTGACTCCCGCCGCATCAGCCATCGAAGCAACCAGATCCGCCTTCGTCATCTCCTGCCCTCCTTGAAAGTTTTATCAGGTTCCCGATTGCCCGATAGCACGGCAGCCGGTAGATCCGTCGGTATAAGTATTTTTCTCATTAAGTCTGAAAGGAACTTTAGTGTCAAGGGAATTGTCAGACGACAACGGGGCTCCGCGGCGTCCCGCGGGGAGCCATCAAACGGAGGAGCAGCATGCCGGCGAGAAACCCTCCGATATGGGCCCACCAGGCCACTCCTCCCGTAAGCGCGGAGGAGTTCCCGAGCGACATCGCGCCGCTCGCGAACTGGATCAGGAACCAGATGCCGAGGAAGATGTAGGCGGGAATTTCCACCACCGTGAAGAAGATGAAGATCGGCAGGAGCGTGACGACGCGGGCGCGCGGGAAGAGAAGGATGTAGGCGCCCAGGACTCCCGCGATCGCGCCGGAGGCGCCGAGGTTGGGAACCATCGAGTTCGACTGGAGAAGGATCTGCGCCAGGAACGACACGAACCCGCACAGGAGATAGAACGCCAGGTACCGGCCGTGGCCCAGGATGTCCTCCACGTTGTCGCCGAAGATGTAGAGGTAGAGCATGTTGCCGATGACGTGGAGCCACCCCCCGTGCAGGAACATCGCGAACAGCGGCGTGACGATCTCCACGGGGTGGGAGAGGAACAGGTGCCGGAACCGGTACGGGATGACCGCATAGGCGTAGAGGAATTCCGTCACGGCGTCGCCGAGCGAGACCTGGTAGAGGAACACCGCGGAGTTGAGCAGGATCAGCGCATAGTTGACGACCGGCGTGCGGGAGGAAGGGATCGTGTCTCGGATCGGGATGATGGGAACGCGCTCCTTGCCGCGAAGGTCTGATTTCATGGTACAGGCGCCGCCGGCAATTGGAAAGAGGGGAGCGGCTGTTATAATGTTTGGTTATGCCTGAGAACAGAACCATCGCGATCTGCATCGCGCTCTCTTTTGCCGTCCACCTGATGGCGATGATCATCGCCACCCTCGTCCCGTGGACCGCCCGCAAAGGGGAGAGTGTGATGGTGGTGGACCTGGCCGATCTCCCGCGGGCGTCGGATTTTCTCCCCCCGCAGGCGGGGATCCTGGAGGGAAGGCCCCCGAAGCCGGCGGAGCCCCCTGCGCAGGCGCGCCCGAAAGCGAAGAGGAAGGAACTCGTGCCTCCCCGGATGATGACGGGACGCGTGCCGGACCTTCCGGTCAACCCCGCCCTCCCGGCGGAGGAACGATTCCCGCCGGCGCGGCCGAAGGATGCGCCCGCCGCTCCTCCGGGAAAAGATCTCCCGCAGCAGGCGGCGCGCGCCGGGGAGCCGCCGGGTTCCGCGGAGGCCCGGGGCTCCTCCGGAGGCCCTTCGCCATCCGAAAAACCTGGAGGCTCGGGCAAGCCCCTCAAGGACCTGAACCCCTCTCTCGGGAAAATGGTGCTGGCCCTGGGGAAATCCGGCGGCCCCGGAAGCGGGACCGGACCGGGAAACACCGTGGCAAGCAGGGGAAAGACGGGCGAGCGGGGGGGGATCGTGGAGGAAGGCGGCGGAGGCGCCCGGCTCACCGCGCTCAACGCGCCCGAAATCCAGTACATCTCCTATTTCGCCGGCATCAAGCGGAAGATCGAGCTGGTGTGGGGCTACCCGGCGGGCGCCAACGGCATCGAGGGGGACGTCGTCGTCGATTTCGTCATCGGCCGCAACGGCAGGCTGGAGTCCGCCACCCTCGTCCGGGGCTCGGGGCACAGGGCCCTGGACGAAGAGGCGTTGAGCGCGATCCGGAAAGCGGCGCCGTACGCCCCGATCCCGTCGGAGTACAAGATCGCGAACCTCCAGATCCGCGCGCACTTCATCTACACCGTGACGCACACGCGCATTCTGCGGTAGGACCGCCGGGGGGCGCTTTTCGAGACGGGGGCTACTCCTCGCCCGCCAACCGGCCGTACTCCTCATCGGTGAGGAGAGAGTCCAGCTCGGCGGGATCCGCCGGCCGGATGTCCAGCAGCCACCCTTCGCCGTACGGGTCGGCGGTGATCGTCTCCGGGGATTGCTCCGCCGCCGGGTTGATCCCGACGATCGCGCCGGAAACGGGCGTGACCACCTCGCAGACGGCGGAGGACGATTCGACGAGCCCGATCGGCTCGCCGGAGGCGACTTCCGTGCCCACGGGGGGAAGTTCGACGTAGACGGCGTCCCCGAGATATCCCCCGGGCACGTGGGTCAGCCCCACCCGGACCCGGCCGTCGCGGTCCCGGAGCGCCCACACGTGGGTTCGCGCATATCGCCGGTCGGACGGGATGCTCAGGCGCGGCTCCTCGCCGATTGCAGCAGGGCGGCTTCCAGCGTGTTGTGGAGAAGCATCGTGATCGTCATCGGCCCGACCCCGCCGGGGACCGGCGTGATCTTCCCCGCCACGGCCCGGGCCTCCTCGAACGCCACGTCGCCCACCAGTCTTCCGTCGGGGAGCCGGTTGATCCCCACGTCGATGACGACCGCCCCCGGCTTGATCCAGGAGCCGCGGACCATCTCGGCCTTTCCCACCGCCGCCACGACCACGTCCGCCGTCCGCACCACGCCCGGCAGGTCCTGTGTCCGGGAATGGCATAGGGTCACCGTGGCATGGCGGGCCAGGAGCAGGAGCGCCACCGGTTTCCCGACGATGTTGCTCCGCCCGACGATCACCGCGTGCTTTCCTTTCAACTCCACCTTTTCGTAATCGAGGAGCTTGAGGATTCCGTACGGAGTGCAGGGGACGAACCCCGCCTGCCCGGTGAGCAGCCGCCCGGCGTTCACGGGATGGAACCCGTCGACGTCCTTCTCCGGCGATATCGCCTCGATCACCTTCGATTCGTCGATCTGGTCGGGAAGCGGGAGCTGGACGAGGATCCCGTGGACGGAGGCGTCCGCGTTGAGCTGCGCGACGAGGTCCAGGAGCTCCTTCTCCGAAGAGGACGCGGGGAGATCGATCTGCCGGGACAGCATCCCCGCTTCGATGCACGCCTTCCCCTTGTTGCGGACGTAGACGCGGGACGCCGGGTCCTCTCCCACAAGCACGGCAACGAGGCAGGGAGCGATCCCGGTGCGTCGCGTGAACTGCGCGGTTCTTTCCTTGATCTCGGCGCGGACGGCGGCCCCGATGGCCTTTCCGTCGATCAGGCTTGCAGGCATGGAATCCCCTCCCGTCGGGAATCGAAGTACCTATCTACATCAATTCACCGGAGAGGGGCAAGAGGAAGAAACGGAGGAAACCCCTCCTTTGCCGAAGCCACGGAGGGCGCTCCAAAGCCCGAAATCCGGAAGGATCCGGAAACATTCCGGGCGAAGGAGGATTATTCGGCTTTCGGGCAGCCGGCGCAGGCGGGAGCGGCATCCCCTCCCGAGGCGGGACAGGAGGCCGGCTTCCTTGCCGCCTTCCCGTTCCCTCCGTCGTGCGACTTGCCGGTAGGGTAGTCGTTGGCGTAAAACCCCGAGCCCTTCAGGACGAACGCGCCCGCGGACATCTTCTTATCCAGCTTCCCGCCGCACGACGGGCATCGCTTCAGGGGTGCGTCGTGGATCCCCTGGAGCTTCTCGGTGATCCCTTTGCACTTGCTGCACTGGTACTCGTAGATCGGCACGGACTTGCCTCCAAAGTGGTTGGACGCCGCGATCCGTCGTCCGATCGCGGCGTCCCTTTCCATATCCTATATCACAGATGCCTGCCGGGAACGATCCGTTTCCTCAAGTTCTCAGGAACGTCCCCGTTCTTGGATCCTGATTTTTTAGTACATCCCGCCGCCGCCCGGGGGCATCGGGGGCATTTTTTCCTTATCTTCCGGCTTCTCCGCGATCGCGCACTCGGTGGTGATCATGAGGCCCGCCACCGACGCGGCGTTCTGGAGGGCGACGCGCGTCACCTTCGTCGGGTCGAGGATCCCGGCCTTGATGAGGTCCTCGAACTCCTCGGTGGCCGCGTTGTAGCCGAACGCGCCCTTCCCGTTCTTGATCTTGTCCACTACGACGCCGCCGTCCTGTCCGGCGTTGATCGCGATCTGCTTCGCCGGCTCATACCGCGACTTCCTCACGATGTCGAGCCCCGCCGCCTGGTCGTGGTGCAGCTTGAGTCCGTCGAGCACCGTCGCCGCGCGGATGTAGGCCACTCCGCCGCCTGCCACGATCCCCTCTTCCACGGCCGCCCGGGTCGCGT
>JACRMU010000019.1 GCA_016219515.1 Deltaproteobacteria bacterium | reverse complement strand
TGTTTGCATTGCACGGACGGACGGTTCCTGGAACCGGAAACCTTGCGTTCCCTTACTATATGCCGGGATAGAGCCGGCGGTTTCAAAATATCCGGGCGAAAAAAAAACCCTCCATTCGCTTTCCGCGAAGGAGGGTTTTTTTCGTTCTATCCGGGTTTGCCTATTTCCTTCCCCGCTTCTTGCGCCCTTCGGCCAGCTTCGCGGCCAGGCCCAGCTTCTGCGCGATCTTTTTCTTCGATTCGGAATAATTCCTGGCAACGAGGGGGGTCTTGGAGGGGATATTGTATTTCTTGCGATAATCCTTCGGCGACAGGTTGTGGCTGATGGCAAGGTGCTTTTTCAGCGTCGTAAATCCCTTGCCGCATTCCAGACAAAAGACCTTGTCGGCGCCAAACGCCTTGTTCACGGGAACGGCCGGCTTTACTTCGGCAGGGGCGGCTTCCTCGGCTCCCTCTGTTCCTGCAAGGGAGCTTAATTTCGAAAATACGGCAGTGATTTCATCGAGGAGATCTTCCCTGCTCATCTCATTTACCGACGCGTGGGCGGAAACTATTTCCGCCGTTAGTTCTATTACCACTCTCTTATCCATTCAGAACCTCCGGAAATAGGGATATGTTTCATCATTTCAAAGGCAAGCCTATCTGTCAATACCTGAAATCCAAACGGTAAATACCGGGTCAAACCGTAATTCTAAAGGTAATTATATTCTTTGTGGCGGGAAATTACGAAAAGGATCAATGGACGATGAATAAAGAAAGGCCTTTCGGCCGTTTAAAAAAAAAACACCTCGATTTCCACATTACAGCAGGAGAATCAGTTCCCCCGCGCCGCGGCGAACCGCGGAAAGGCGGATGCGACAGGCGGCCCCGGCCCCGAAAACCAGCTTCACCGGATCGCCGGCGGAGAGCAGGAAAGAAGCGAAGAGGGCGATGGACGGCAGGTGCCCGGCGCAGAGGATGTTTTCCTTCCCTTCCTGCTCCGCGAGGAAGGCGACGAACGCATCGGGCGTTGCGCCGGGGGAAAGGGCTGCCGTTTCGACGATCCGGTCCGCGGGATATCCGGCGGCGGCCGCCAGGATTTCGGCCGTCTGGCGCGCGCGCCGCTTCCCGCTGGCGGCGACGAAGTCGAGGCGGCCCATCCTCCCTGCGAGGAAGGAAGCGGCTTCCTCGATCGACCGGACGCCATGGGCGCTCAGCGGACGGGAGGGATCGACGCTCTCCGGCACCGCCTCTCCATGACGGACGAGCCAGAGGTCCATCACCGCAGCCGGTATCCGGCCGCGAAAAAGAGGCCGAAGGCCGCGAGAACCAGCCCGTGGGTCACCGTCCCGTTCCGGAGGGCGTCCCTCGCCTCTTCGGGGGAGAAAAGGACCACTTCGATCCGCTCGAAGGGATCGAAGCGCGGCTCCGCGAACCGGAAGGCATCCTTTGCCAGGAAGGTGTGGCAGCGGTTGTCCTGCAGCGCGGGGTTCGGAGTGACGTACCCCAGGGATTCCCACTTCCCGGCCTTGAAACCCGTTTCCTCGAGGAGCTCCCGCTCCGCCGCCGCCCGGGGGTCGGCATCCCCGGCGTCGATCGCACCTCCGGGGATCTCGACGGTCACCTCCCGGGTCCCGTGTCGGTATTGGCGGATGAACACCAGGCGCCCCTCCGGGGTCACCGGAATGACGTTGATCCAGTCGGAAGTGCGGATGACGGTGAAGTCGTTCGGCCGGCCGTTTCCCGCAAGGAGATAGCGGTCGTGATCCACCGCGATCAGCCGGTCGGAGAACATGCGCCGGCTCTGCAAAAACGTCCAGTGGGAATGCATAACTCGAACATTTTACCACCGTTGGCGGGATGAGAATCCCCGGGAAGGTGTAAAATAGCCCCCAACTTCTTTACCGGGTGCATCCAACGTCAACGCCTGCGATCGACAAATCCCCCGGGGGGGGCGAGCGGAACGGGTTCCCGATCCCCGTTCCCATCCTCGTCGCGTGCGCCCTGACCTTCGTTTTATATCTCGGCGCCTACATGCGGCTGCCCCTCGTCCCGCTGTTCGCCCAGGAACTCGGCGCCTCCACCTTCCAGGTGGGGATGATCAACGCGGGTTTCATGCTCGCCGCCACGCTCCTGTCGCTCCCCCTGGGACTGGTCTCCGACCGGCTTGGCCGCAGGCGCCTGATCCTGGCCGGCATGACGATCTCGGGGCTGACGTCCGTCTTCCTGCTCTTCGCCGGCACTCCCTTGCAGGTGGGAGCGATCTACCTCTTCTCCGGGGTGGGCCTGGCGTGCTTCTCCCCCGCCATGATGTCGTACGTGGGGGACGTCTCCCCGGCCCCCTTCCTCGGCAGGGCATACGGGTGGTACACCTCCGCGCTCTATCTCGGGATGGCCGCGGGCCCCGGCCTCGGCGGTTTCATCGGCGGCAGGGGATTCCAGGCCGCTTTTCTCCTGTCGGCGGTGGTGATCGCGTCAGGGGTTCTGCTGGGGGGGCCGCGCATGCCGGCCCCTCCTCCCGTCCTCACCGCGCCTTCCCGGAACCTGGGGGCGGACTTCCGCGAGATCACGAGAAACCGCGCGGTGGTGGCCTGCTGGCTGGCGACCTTCTTCGCCACCTACGCCTGGGGTTCCCTCTTCGCCTTCTTTCCCCTGTATGCGCGCGACGCGGGGATCCCGGTGGTCCACACCGGGTTGATCTTCACCTGCCAGGCGGCGGCCAACGCCCTCTTCCGGATCCCCATCGGGCACCTCTCCGACCGGGTGGGGAAACGGGTCCCCTTCATCGTCGCAGGAAACCTCCTTTTCGCCCTTTCCATCGCCGCGGTGGGGCAGGCAAGCCGCCTGGCGCCGCTCTACGTCATCTTCGTCATGGTGGGGGGAAGCATGGCGGCGACCTTCACGGCGATCGGAGCGCTGCTCTCCGAGGCGGTTCCCACCCGGATCCGCGGCCTGGCCATGGGTGGCTATAACACCTGTATTTACGGCGGGTTTGCGGTGTCCGCAGCTACGCTGGGGGCGGTCATCTCGCGCTCCGGCTTTCCCGCAGGGTTTGCCCTCGCAGGGGGGATGTGCGCGGCCGCCACCCTGGTCTTGTCATTCCTTTTCCCCCGCCATCCGGCCTCCCCCTCCGAATAAGGAGCCGCGAATGCTTCCACGGGGAAATCCCCCGTGGCGCCCGCCGCGGAATTTTGTATACTGTATACTGTATTCGATTCAGCGAATCCGGCCCGGATCGCATCCTTCGCCGGGAGGGCATTGCTCATGGACGACCTCTCTCCCGAATCCTTTGAAGAGCTTGGCCCGCACGACCACGCCTGCCACCTTTACATGGATGCGGAGGACCGTCTATCCGTCCTGGTCCCTTATTTCCGGACCGGCCTCTCCCGCGGGGAAAAGTGCCTCCTCCTCTGCGGCGAGGCCGACGCGGAGGAAATCCTCAACGGCCTGCGGGGGAAGGGGATCGACGTCGGGAGCGCCCTTTCGCGGGGCGCCCTGCTGGTCACGCAGGAACCGGTGGCGCGGCCGGGGAAAGGCGGGGTCGACCCCGCCGCCCTGGTCGCCTTCTTTCGGTCCTCCGCCCGCGTCGCGGGTTCGGAGAAGTACGCCGGCCTCCGGCTCTGCGCCGACGTTTCGTTCGCCCTCGGGAAGAGCGCCCCCCGGGAGCGTCTCGTCCAATACCAGCGGCTGCTGCACGACTTCCTGGCCGAGCAAAAGGCCCTTTGCCTGTGCCTCCACGGGATGAACGATTTTCCCGCGGAATTCCTGCTGGACGCGCTCCGGGCGCACCCGACCGTGATCTACGGCGGAATCGTCGCCAAGAACTTCTACTTCATCCCTCCCACGGGAGACACGAGGGAGGTCGAGGCGTCGCGGCTTCTCGATCGGCGACTCGAAAACGTTCTCGAGCAGCACTGGCGGATGACGCGCCTGAGGCGCCAGGCGACCCGGCTCACCCGTCTCCGGGACATCGCCGCCTCCCTTCTCGCCGACGCCTCCGTTACGGATCTCCTGGCGCGGATCGTGGAAGGGGTCGTGTCCCTCGGATACCGGATGTGCTGGATCGGGATGGCCCGGCAGGACGGCTCCGTCGATCCTTTGGCGAGCTTCGGGGACAAGGAGGGCTACCTCCAGCAGACGACCGTACGCTGGGACGACAGCCCGCTCGGGAACGGGCCGACGGGCGTGGCCATCCGCAAGGGGAAGCCCGACATCATCCGCGACGCGAGCCGCTCGCATCGGTTCGCCCCCTGGCGGGAAGCGGCGGCCGCGGCCGGTTATCTTTCCGCCGCCTCCATCCCCATCCGGGAGGGAACGAAGGTCATCGGGGCGCTGACGGCGCACGCTGCCGCGCACAACGCGTTCGACCGGGAGGCGATCGAGGAGCTTTCGTCGTTCGTCCTCCATGCGTCCCTCGCCCTGCAACGGACCAGGGAACATCGCCGGGTGACGCTCTCCGAGGAGCGTTTCCGGAAGCTCTTCGAGCAGATCCCCGCCGCCTGCTTCACCTTCGGCCGGCAGGGGAACATCCTGCACTGGAACCGGCACTGCCGCAGGATCTTCGGCTACGCCCGCGAGGCGGCGGAGGGGAAGTCCGTCATCGAACTGGCGGCGTACCCCGGCAACGAGGCAAAGGCCCGGGATATCGTTTCGCGGGTCTTCCAGGGGGAGTCGTTCTTCAACCTGGAGTGGGAAATCCGCACCTCGGCGGGCGACATCCGCTGGGTCCTGACGAACGCCTACCCATACCACGGGAAAGGAAGCGACGTGGAAATGGGGATCAGCGTGAACGTGGACGTCACCGGCCAGATCGGCTACCGGCGCGCCCTTGCGGATTCGGAGGCGCGGTACCGCGCCGCGGTGGAAGTGACCAACGTCGTCGTCGTGGAAATCGACGAGGAGGGGAAGATCGTTCTGTTCAACAAGGGCGCCGAACAGATCACGGGATATCGCGCCGGGGAAGCGATCGGGAAACCCTTTCTCTTCTTCTTCCCCGAGCGGGAAAAGGAACGGGCCGCCGAAGCGCTCCGCGAGGTCCGGGACGGGCGGGATGCGGAAGGGTTCGTCACGGCGGTCCTGGCCAGGAGCGACGCGGAGCGAATGGTGATGTGGAACGCCACGGCGGCCCGCGCGGCCGTCGGAACGGTCCAATGCGTCATCGCCTTCGGGGTGGACATCACGGAGCGCCTCCGGCTGGAACGGGAGAAGGAGGAGCTCCTGAAGAACCTCGCAAATACCCAAAAGATGGAGGCGATCGGGGCGATCGCGGGCGGCATCGCCCACGAGTACAACAACATCCTCGGGGCGATCCTGGGATACACCAGTTTGCTGCAGTCGAGGATGGGCGCCGACGATCCCGACCTTCCGGCGATACGGAAGATCCAGGAATCCGCGGATCGGGCCGCGGACCTCACCAAGAAGCTGGTGGGCTTTGCGCGACGCGGTAAGCACCAGGTGCGCCCCCTCTCGCTCAACGTGCTCGTCGAGAGCGCGCTCCCCCTGCTCGCCAAGTATTTCAACCCCTCCGTCGAGATCCGCTCCCTGCCGGATCCGTCGAACCCGGCCGTCGACGGAGACGAAGGGCAGCTGCAGCGTTCCCTGCTCGACCTGTGCTTCAACGCCAGGGACGCCATGCCGGGCGGCGGCACGCTGACGATCCGGACGGGCGTCGGGGCGCTTTCCGGGGAAGAAGCGGCGCGATACCGCCTGAAGCAGGGAGAGGACTACGCCTTCCTCGAGGTCCGGGACACGGGGACGGGGATGACGGAGGAAGTGCAGCATCGCATCTTCGAGCCCTTCTTCACCACGAAGAAGGGAAACGGCCACTCCGGCATGGGGCTCCCGAGCGTATACGGCATCGTGAAGAACCACAACGGAGGCATCCACGTGGAAAGCACCCCCGGTGAGGGTTCGGTCTTCCGGATCTATCTTCCCGCGGCCGCGCTCGGGGAAATCGAGGGGGTAAAATTCCCGGGAGAACCTCTCCCGAGGGGAACGGAGACGATCCTCATCGTGGACGACGAGCCGGAAATCCGCGAAGTGGGATGCGAGCTTCTCTCCGCGTTAGGGTACCGGCCGATCGCCGCCGAGGACGGGGAGGACGCCTGTCGGGTTTTCCGGGAAAAGGGAGGGGAGATCCGGCTTGTCCTGTTGGACATCGTCATGCCGAAGATGGGAGGAAGGGAGACCTTCCGGGAGTTGCGGAAGATGGCCCCCGGACTCCCGGTCCTGCTCTCCTCGGGCTACTCCGTGGAGGGTCTCGCCCGGGAAATCCTTGACGAAGGGGCCAACGGCTTCCTTCATAAGCCGTACGGGCTGCCGGAGCTGGCGCGAACGATCCGCAGGATTCTCGACGAAGGCTGGCCGGAACTACCGTTTCAAACCGGAACCGGTGCGTAGACGCTTTCCGCCTCGGCCACGAGGCGGTCGATCAGGTCGCGGACCGAGGGGATGTCCGACAGCTTCCATACGTGCTCGCCGGAAAACACCAGCCCCTCCTCCACGTCCCCCGCGCGGGACATGTCCAGGCGGTCGATGATGCAGAAGGAGTGGCTGCACTTCTTCAGGCAGTTCCTCTTGCACAGCCCGTCGTAGACGCTTTCTCCGGCCTGGAGACGGTGGAGGAAACGGTTCCGGATCGCCCGGCCCGGAAGCCCCACCGGCGAATCCATCAGAACGACGTCCTCCTGCTTCGCGTTCAGATAGACTTGCTTGAAGGCCTCGGAGACGTCGCACTCCTTCGTGAGGACGAAACGGGTCGCCATCTGCACGCCGTCCGCGCCGTACTTGCTCATCATCTCGCCGATTTCGTACCCGT
>JACRMU010000033.1 GCA_016219515.1 Deltaproteobacteria bacterium | reverse complement strand
CCCTTGGTCATGGCGGCGTACGCCCCGGTTTTTCCGTGCACGTCGTGGCAGTCGGTGCACTTGTACGCGGCGTGGGCGGAGGCCTGGTAGGCCGTGTAGGTGGAGTACATGTGCGGCGCGGTCACCGCCGCCGTCCCCGGGTCGTGGCACTGCTTGCAGTTGCTGTTGTTGTTGTCGTTGGCGAAGCCGCTCTTGAGCCGCTTCGCCGTGTTGTTGAAGTGCTGCGACGTCAAGTCGTGGCACCCGCTGCAGACCTGGTTCGCCGCCGGGTTCCCCGAAGCCGTGGTCGCCTGCCAGGCCATCCGAGGGTAGGTCCCGGAGGCCTTCCCGTGCCCCGTGACGCTGTACCCGTAGGTGGAGCCGTTCCCCATCACGTCCTGCGCCGTATCCCCCCCGCCGTTCATCTGGGAGTTCCCCGGCGTGGTCGGGTTGTGGCAGCTCCCGCAGTAGGTCGCCTCCCCCGCAACGGCCGACCAGCTCCCCGTCGTCCCCGCGTTGTCCCAATAGCTTTTCGCCGTCGCCACGTTCGAGGAATTGTGGCAGCTGTTGCACTTCGTCGTGCTCGCAAGGCTTACGTTGTCCGCCAGCAGCGGCGGCTCCGCCGCCCCGTGGCACCCTAAGTTCCCGTCCGTGCAGGTGAGCAGGTTCTGGTGCGTGAAATGCGCCCGCCCCCCGGAGAACTTGAACCCGTCCACGTGCTTGTGGCACTGCGTGCATCGCCGCCCCAGCATGTGCGTCGCGTACCCCGACGAGGCGTTCCGGAAATACGACGTCGCCGTGTGGCACACCTCGCACACCCCGTCGTAGGTGCTGTCCCCGTCGGAACCCGAGTTCGCCCCCGTGGGACGGTAGAACTTCACCCCCCGGTTCCCGCTGGAAGGCGTCGCGATCGTGTCCTGGACCAGCTTCATGTCCGTGATCGCGAACGTGCTCCCCGCCGCCGCCTTCGAAAGGTCCATCGGGCCTTCCACGTACAGGTTCTCCG
The DNA here is from genome assembly GCA_016219515.1 of Deltaproteobacteria bacterium. GTDB lineage: Bacteria > Desulfobacterota > Deferrimicrobia > Deferrimicrobiales > Deferrimicrobiaceae > JAENIX01. Next base: position 9,183 of record JACRMU010000033.1, on the reverse strand, counting down.
AGCTGTTCCGGGAGATCTTGTAGCTGTAGTACGGCCAGTCCGTCACGTTCGGGGTCACCACGTACCCCTGGTACTGGTTGTCCGTCCACCCCGCCCCGGTGCTCTGCAGCAGGTTGTCCGACGACGAGGTAATGCTCCCCTGGGACACGTACGAGCCGCTCCCGTACGCCGTCTTCTGCGTCTGCAGGTGCGGCTCGTGGCAGGTCTTGCACTCCACCGTCCACGTCCCGTACGTGTTGTCGGTCGTCAGGCTGGAATGCGTCTTGACGTACGGCGCCGTGATGTCGTTGTGGCAGTTCCAGCACAGGGCGTTGTGCAGCGTGTCGTCGATCGTCTGCGGGTTGAACGTCGCCCAGTCGGGGGGAAGCCCCGGGTTGTACTGGTAATGGCACGACTCGCACCCGATGTCGTAGGTGGCCGAGTGGGGGTATTCGTAGACGTACCCGGAATACGGGGTCATCTGCCGGGCGGGGCTGAAGCCCCGAAGGTCCAAATACTTGCGGAACTGGGGATTGATCGCGAAGGAGGTGCCGATCGGAAGGGAAAACCCGATGGACAGGCAGGTACAGAGCGCGACGAGAAGGACCTTCTTCATGTGCCTCCCGATCACGATCTACGATGACACCGCTGCATATCTATAGATGAATATCGCAATAATGTTACATCCCCCTCCATCTTGCAAAGGGAAAAGAACTTCCGTGCAGGGCGGAGGATCCAAACCGATCTTATTGATAACGCATGTATTTTAGGTGATGTTCGGGATGTTCGCTACGGAAGAAGTTTCTCTCCGGGACGGTATGCGCGGAAGCCGGATTTTCCTTCCGCAGCCAGGTAGAAATACCGCCAATTTTCCCGCCACGATGGAAGCACCGCGAGGGTTTTCTCCGCATCTCCTTCGCCGTAACGGAGCAGCCGCTCCGTGTGGAAGTGCCCCAGGATCGCGAAGTCCGATCCCGCCGCGAACTGCCGCAGGGCGAGCTCCCGGCAATCCTTTTCGGGGAAGAAGCTGCGGAAGTGGATGTTGGTATGCTTCAGTTTTTTCTCGAACCAATCCGCCAGCGGCAGGAAGATCGACGACGGCAGGGCGGAGACGGCTCCGTAGGAGAGGCGGTTCTTCGAGACGGTTTTCCAGAACCTGTAGGGGATGTCGGCGCGGTTGACCGCATCGCCGTGGGAGAGGTAGACACGTCTCCCACCGACGGTTGCCGTCATCTCTGCTTCCGCGACGGCGTCGAAGGTGCTCCCCTCGTGATATTTTTTGAGATAGAAATCCCGGTTTCCCTCCACGTAATATAGACGAAGGCCTCCGCGGCGCAGTTCCCGAAGGCGCGAGATGACCGGCTTCTGAAAATGGAAGGTGAGGCCGGGGCTTCCGAACCAAAGGTCGAAGACGTCTCCCAGCAGGAAAACGGCGGCGTTTTCGGCGGCGGCATTCTCGGCGAGCGCGACGAAGTTCCGGGAGTGGATGTCGTCCTGGTTCAGGTGGGCGTCGGACAGGAAGACCGCCCGGTCCGCGGAGATCGGAAGCCCTTTTTCCATATCGCCGAATACGATAGCACAAGATCCTTCCGGGAGGAGACGTAAGGATGTCGATGCTTGCCGGGATTCGCGCGCTGGACCTTTCGCTGCAGCTGCCGGGGCCTTTTTGCACGCTGATGATGGCCGATCACGGCGCGGACGTGATCAAGGTGGACGAGCCCAATCCCCGCATCCGCAACCCCTTTGCCGGGGAGGAGCCGGGCCTCTCGCCGGCCGACCGGTACCTGAACCGCGGGAAGCGTAGCCTCACGCTGAACCTCAAGTCGGAGGAGGGACGGGAGATCTTCCGGAAGCTGGCCGCCGGCGCCGACGTCCTCGTGGAAGGGTTCCGGCCCGGCGTCGCCGAGCGGCTCGGCGTGGACTACGCGACCCTTTCGGCGGTCAACCCCGGGCTGGTGTACTGCTCGATCTCCGGCTACGGGCAAACCGGTCCGATGCGCAGCGTCGCCGGGCACGACATCAACTACATTTCCTACGCGGGGATCCTGGGGATCTGCGGCGGAAAAGACTCTCCTCCGGTCCTTCCGCCGGTCCAGATCGGGGATCTCTTCGGCGGCGCCCTGATGGCCCTCTCCGGCATCCTGATGGCGCTCCACGCCCGGCGGACTTCCGGAAAGGGGAGATGGCTGGACCTGTCGATGACCGACGGAGCGATGGCCATGCTGTCGATCCACGCCGCCGCCTGCCTTGCGGAAGGGGATTCTCCGGAGCGCGGGACGATGCCCCTGACGGGAAAGTTCCCCTGTTACGGGTCGTACCGGTGCGCCGACGGGCAGTACGTGAGCGTCGGCCCGCTGGAGGCGTGGTTCTGGGAAAAGATGGTCAAGGCGCTGGGGCGGGAGGACCTGCTGGGCCTCCAGTATGCGGAGGGCGAGGAGGCGGAACGGGTACGAACGGGGCTGTCGAAGGTATTCGCCGCGAAGCGCCGGGATGAATGGGTGGATTTCTTCCGGGAGCACGACGTCTGCCTTTCCCCGGTCCTCTCCCTTTCCGAGGCGCTTGCTCATCCCAACGCGTCGGCCCGCCGGATGGTGATCGACGTGGAATCGCCTCTCGGAGGGAAGGAGCGGCAGTTGGGGCTTCCGATCAAGGTCGCCGGCGAGGAGGAGGCGATCCCCCGCCGTCCCCCGCGGCTGGGGGAGCACGACGAGGAGATCCTTTCGGGGATCGGGTACGCCGCGACGCAGATCGAAGGTTTCCGGTCGAAGGGCGTGATCCGGGGGAGGTGACGCGGGATGCCGCGAAAGAAGAAAACGATCGTCATCCCCCTTCCCAAGGTCAAGGAGCGTGGGATCATGCCGAAGCCGACGCGGGTGATACCGGATCCGAAGAAGGCGGCCGTCAGGAAAGTGTGCCGGAAAAAGGTTACGGTGGAGGAAGAGGGGGGAACGCAGTAGACCCCCACGGGGAAGCGAATCCTCCGTCATCGGGATTCATCGGAAGGGAAGAGGCGCGCGCGATTCGAGGATCGGAGGCCGGAATGGAACTGCCGCTGCTGGTGGCGCTTCGCGACGACGGGTCCGTCGACCCGGACCTGGACCCGAAGTTCGATGCCGAGACTCTTCGGCTCCTTTTTCGGAAGATGGTGTTTCTCCGTGCCCTGGACGAGAAGGCGCTTCACCTGCAGCGGTCCGGCAGAATCGGCTTCTACATCGGCGCCGCGGGGCAGGAGGCGGCGGAAAGCGGATCCGGCTTCGCCCTTCAGCCGGGTGACTGGCTGTTCCCCTCCTACCGGGATCAGGGCGTGGCCCTCCTTCACGGGTATCCCCTTTCCGCCCTCGTGGCGCAGCTTTTCGGGAACTCGGCGGACGCGACGAAAGGCAGGCAGATGCCCAACCACTGGTGCGACCGGTCGGCGCGCGTGGTTTCGGTGTCTTCACCGGTCGCCACCCAGCTTCCGCAGTCGGTCGGGGCCGCCTATGCCGCCAAGCTGAGAGGGGAGAAAAACGCCTTCATCGCTTACTTCGGCGACGGCGGCAGCTCCACCGGAGAGTTCCACGTTGCGATGAATTTCGCCGGCGTCTTTTCCACTCCGAACGTCTTTTTCTGCAGCAACAACCAGTACGCCATCTCCGTCCCCGTTTCGAAGCAGACCGCCTCGGGCTCGATCGCGGCGAAGGCCGCGGCGTACGGGATCCAGGGCGTCCGGGTGGACGGGAACGACGTGCTGGCCGTCTACCGGGTGACCCGCGACGCGCTGGAGCGGGCCCGCGCCGGGTGCGGGTCCACCCTCGTGGAGGCGATCACCTACCGGATGGGGGCCCACTCCACCTCCGACGATCCGGCGCGCTACCGTTCCGGGGAGGAGGTCGAGGCGTGGCGCCGGAAGGACCCCATCGCCCGGTTCGCCGGCCATCTCCGCCGGCTCGGCCTTCTCGACGAGGCCGCGGAAGAAGCGGCCGCCGTGGAAGCCCGGGAGGAAATCCGGCGTGCGGTCGCGGCGTGCGAGTCCGCTCCGCCGGTCCCACCGGAAAGCCTGGTCGAGGACGTCTACGCGGAGATGCCGTGGCACCTCTCGGAGCAGCGGGAGTGGATACGGAAAACGGCCGGGAGCTGACCTTATGGCGACGATGACGCTCGTCCAGGCGATCCACGACGCGCTGGCCCTCGAAATGGAGCGCGATCCCCGCGTCGTCCTGCTGGGGGAGGACATCGGGAGGAACGGGGGCGTTTTCCGGGCGACGGAGGGGCTATGGGAACGGTTCGGGCCCGAGCGGGTGATCGACACTCCGCTTGCGGAGGCGGGGATCGTCGGAATGGCGATCGGCATGTCGTTGAACGGCCTTCGGCCCGTCGCCGAGATCCAGTTCGCCGACTTCATCTTTCCGGCCTTCGAACAGATCGTGTCGGAGCTGGCGAAGTTCCGGTACCGCTCCGCGGGGCAATTCATAGCCCCGGTCGTCATCCGGACCCCCTCCGGCGGGGGGATCAAGGGGGGGCACTACCATTCCCAGAGCCCGGAGGCGTACTTCATTCACACGGCGGGGCTGAAAGTGGCGATGCCGTCGACCCCCGCGGACGCCAAGGGGCTGCTCGCCGCGGCGATGCGCGATCCCGACCCGGTGATCTTCTTCGAGCCGAAGGCGCTCTACCGGACCGCCAAGGGAGAGGTTCCTGAAGGGGATTTCACCGTTCCGCTCGGCAAGGCCCGCACCGTTCGCGCGGGCGAGGACGTTTCCCTGATCACCTACGGCGCGACCGTCCACGTGGCCGAAGAGGCCGCCGCGCTTGCGCAGGAGGAAGGAATTGGCGTCGACCTGCTCGACCTTCGAACCCTGTGGCCCCTCGACATCGAGGCGGTCGTCCGGTCGGTGGAGAGGACGGGCCGTGCGGTCGTGCTCCACGAGGCGCCCCGCACGTGCGGCTTCGGAGCGGAGCTCGTTGCGCTGATCCAGGAGAAGGCGTTCCTCCATCTGAAGGCGCCGGTGGCCCGGGTGACCGGGTTCGACACGCCGTTCCCGTATGCCCTGGAGAAGCTCTACATCCCCGATGCGCGGCGGGTGCTCGACGCGATCCGCGCCGCGGTGAGCTTCTGATTCGAAGATAACGGCGCGACCCGATACGAGGAGGGAAGAGACCATGGCGGAAAACGTTGCGGCAAAGCCTTGCCGGCTGTTGATCGGAGGGAAGTGGGTGGAAGGCAAGGAGACGATGACGGTCATCGACAAGTACACCGGGGAAACGATCGGCGTCGTGCCGGTGGCCGACCGCGGGATGGTGGACCGGGCCATCGGCGCCGCCAGGGAGGCGTTCCCCGGGTGGTCGAGGACCCCGGCCCACCGGCGGTTCCGGATCCTGGAGAAGGCGAGCCATCTCCTGGCGAAGCACCAGGAGGAGATCGCGTCGACGATCTGCCGGGAGGCCGGGAAGGCCTGGAAATATTCCGCGGGAGAGGTGGCGCGCGCCGTGGAGACGTTCCAGTTCTCCGCCGAGGAGGCGAAGCGGATCCACGGGGAAACGGTGCCCATGGACGCCAGCACCGCGGGGGAGGGGAGGGTGGGATTTTATCTGCGCTGCCCCGTGGGAGTCGTGGCGGCCATCACGCCCTTCAACTTTCCCCTGAACCTGGTGGCGCACAAGGTGGGGCCGGGGCTGGCCGCAGGGAACACGATGGTCCTCAAGCCCGCCTCCACGACGCCTCTGACCGCAATCCGCCTCGGGGAAATCCTGGAAGAGGCCGGGGTGCCTCCCGGCGTCTTCAACGTGGTCGTCGGCTCCGGGGGGACCGTCGGCGACTGGATCACCGCGGACCCGCGGGTGTCCAAGATCTCCTTCACCGGGAGCCCCCCCGTCGGCGAGGCGATCATCCGGCGGGCGGGCTTGAAAAAAGTCACGATGGAGCTGGGGAACAACTCGGGGACGATCGTCGAGCCCGACGCGGACCTCGACGCGGCCGTGCCGCGCTGCGTGGTCAGCGCCTTCGCCAACTCCGGGCAGGTGTGCATCTCCCTTCAGAGGCTCTACGTGCACCGGTCGATCGCTTCCGAGTTCACGAAACGGTTCGTCGAGGCCACGGCGAAGCTCAAGGTGAGCAATCCGCTGGAGAAGGATTGCGACGTGGGCCCCATGATCGACGAGGGGGAAGCGAAGCGCGCGGAGGCGTGGATCAAGGAAGCGGTCGCCGAGGGAGCGAAGCTCCTGATCGGAGGGAAGCGCGAGGGGAGGGTCCTGTATCCGGCCATCCTGACCGGCGTTCGCGCCGAGATGAAGGTCATGTGCCAGGAGGCGTTCGCGCCGCTGGTCTCCCTTTACGAGTACGAGACGTTCGAGGATGCGGTGCGGATGGTGGAGGATTCCCCCTACGGACTCCAGGCGGGGGTGTACACCAACGACCTGCGGAAGGCGATGTACGCGGTCGAGCACATCAACGTCGGCGGGGTGATGATCAACGACACCTCGATCTTCCGGGTCGACCACATGCCGTACGGCGGGAACAAGATGAGCGGATTGGGCCGGGAAGGAGTCCGGTTCGCCGTGGAGGAGATGACCAATATCAAAATGGTGATGATCAAGCCCTGAAATGCCCCGATCCGAAGAGGAATGCCCCGGTGCGGTCCGCCAGGCGATATTTTGAAGCGGATTTCCGCTCCGGATCATCAGTAATAAAAGATGATTTTGTAGAACAGGCGCGGATCGGAATTTCCGTGGAGAGGTGTGCGAATGGCGTTTGAGCTCCGGCTTCCCGACGTGGGAGAAGGTGTGGCCGAGGGGGAAATCGTCCGATGGCTGGCGGCGGAAGGGGCCGCGGTCCGGGAGGACGACCTGTTGGTCGAGGTGCTGACCGACAAGGCCAACATGGAAATTCCCTCGCCCGTCGCCGGCGTCCTGTCCCGTATCCTGGCGCAGCCCGGGCAGACCGTGAAGGTGGGGGAGGTCATCGCCCTCATCGAGACGGAAGGTAAGGCGGCGCAACCCCCCGTTCCGGAGAAGGCCGCCTCCGTTCCCCCCGCGCCGGCTCCTCTTTCGGTTCCTCCCGGGCATCCTTCGCACGATGGGGACGTGCTGGCCACCCCGGCCGTGCGGAAACTCGCGAAAGACCTCGGGGTCGATCTTTCCGGGGTTGCGGGCACCGGGCCCGGGGGCCGCGTGAGCGAGGAGGACGTCCGGAACGCCGCGGCCGCGTCCGTTCCCGCAGAAGGGGCGGCGGCGGAGGAGCGCATCCCCTTCCGGGGAAGGCGCCGGCTGGCGGCGAAGAAGATGTCGCTCGCCAAGTCCACCGTCCCGCACGCGTTGCTGGTCGACGAAGCGGACGCGACGAACCTGCTGACGATGAGGGAGGAGCTCCGGGAGATCGCGGAGCACGAAAGGGTGAAGATCACGATTCTGCCGTTCCTCGTCCAGGCCGTGGTGACCGCCCTGCGCATCCATCCCGCGATGAACTCCTCGCTCGACGAGGAGCGCGGCGAGATCGTTCGGAAGAAGAGGTACGACATCGGGATGGCCGTGGACGCGGAGGACGGGCTCGTCGTGCCGGTCATCCGGAACGCCGGAGAAAAAACCATCGTGGAGCTGGCCCGGGAGATCGAGCGGCTCGCGGAGGGGGCCCGCGGAGGGAAACTCCCGCTGTCCGACCTCTGCGGCGGCACCTTTACCGTCACCAGCATCGGATCGATCGGCGGCCTGTTCAGCTACCCGGTGATCAACGTCCCGGAGGCGGCCATCCTCGGGGTCCACAAGATCGTGAAGCGGCCGGTTTTCCGCGAGGGAGCCGTGGTCGTCCGGGATATGATGTACCTGAGCCTGTCCTTCGACCACCGGCTGATCGACGGGGGAACGGCCACGCGGTTCATGAACGACGTCATCCGGCAGATCGAAACCTTGGCACTCTGACCCGGGGGAACGATGAAGCGATACGACCTGGTGGTGATCGGCGCGGGGCCGGGCGGATACGTCGCGGCGATCCGGGGGGCCCAATTGGGGATGCGGGTGGCGGTGGTGGAGCGGGACCGCCCGGGCGGCGTGTGCGTCAACTGGGGGTGCATCCCCTCGAAGGCGATCCTCAAGAGCGCCGATCTGTACCGGGAGATGAAGAACGCGGCGGCGTACGGGATCTCCTGCCAGGGGCTTTCGGTCGATTTCGCGGAGGTCATCCGCCGGAGCCGGAAGGTGGCGGAACGGATGTCGCGCGGCGTCGCCTTCCTTTTCAAAAAGAACGGGATCGAGCTGTTCGCGGGGAACGCCACGCTCGTTTCCCCCACCCGGGTCAGGGCGGGCGCAGAGGAGCTCGATGCCGGCCGCATCCTGGTGGGCACGGGCACGGCGGCCGGGGATCGAGACGAATGGGAAGAATGTCCTCACCAGCGACGACGCGCTGGCGCAGGAGACGCTTCCCCGCTCGGTGATCGTCCTGGGCGGCGGCGCGGTGGGGGTGGAGTTCGCCTACGTCTACCGCACCTTCGGAGCCGAAGTGACGGTCGTCGAGATGATGGACCAGCTCCTGCCCCGCGTCGACGGGGAGGTGGCGGGGGAGCTTGCGAAATCGTTCCGCAAGCAGGGGATCCGGGTGCTGACTTCCGCCGCGGCGAAGGGGATGGACCGGGAGAAGGGGGCGCTGACGGTCTCCGTCGGCGGAGCGGAGGAGTCGCTCTCCGCGGAGAAGATCCTCGTTGCCGTGGGACGCAAGCCGCTGACCGAGAACCTGGGGCTGGAGGCGTGCGGGGTGGAGCTGGATCGCGGGTTCATCAAGGTCGACTCGGGATTCCGCACCGCGTGCCCGACCGTCTATGCGATCGGCGACGTGATCGGCGGGATGCTCCTGGCCCACGAGGCCTCCGCGGAAGGGGTCGCGGCGGTGGAAATGATGGCGGGGACGGCGGCCCGCAGGCCGGACCCCGACAAGATTCCCGCCTGCATCTACTGCCAGCCGGAGGTGGCCACGATCGGCCTTTCCGAGGAAGAGGCGCGGCGGCGCGGGATCGCGGTGAAGACATCGAAGTTCCCCTTCACGGCATTGGGGCGGGCGGTGGCGTCGGGCCACACGGAGGGGTTCGTCAAGATGGTCGCGGAGGAGAGGTACGGCGAGGTGATCGGCTGCCACATCATCGGGCACGGGGCCCCGGATCTGATCTCCGAGATCTCCCTCGCGCGCACGGTCGAGGCGACGTTCCACGAGATCGGAAAGACGGTGCACCCGCACCCGACGCT
>JACRMU010000089.1 GCA_016219515.1 Deltaproteobacteria bacterium | reverse complement strand
ACGCAGATCCGGTAGATCCAGGAGTAGAGCGCGGACTGCCCGCGGAACAGGTCCGCCTTCCGCACCACCGTGAGGAATACGTCCTGCACGACCTCTTCCGCGGCGGATTAGGTTTTCAGGATCGACTTCGCAAGGCTGTATACCTTGGCATGGTACCGGTCGAACAGCTCTTCGACCGCCGCGGGAGACGCCTTTCGTATCTCCCCCAGGAGCGCCTCCTCCTCTTTCCGAAGGCCGGCGACGCCCGTACGGGCCGGGGCGGCTTCTTTCCCGTTCGGGAAACGCGAATCCACCGAAGGGGCGGGCTTCATCCCGTCCGCTCCTGCCGGGGAAATACCGCGGTATAGTGAAAAACGGAGTTCGCTGCGTCCGACACCGTCGTGGTGGGCAACCTCTCTTTGCATCTGTCTCCTCCCTTCCCCGGGCGCTCATGGCCGCCCGATGCGCCGCAACGGCAAAGCGGATTCATTCGGCGACTCCCTCCCCGGACCGCGATCTCTCGATCAGCGCACTCAAGGAGGTTTCCAGCTTCTGGATCGTCAGCGGTTTCGGGATGAAATCGTCGATCCCCAGTTGGAGGGCCTCCTCCCGGAGGCCTTCGCTGGGGTACGCCGTGATCAGAATGCATATGGCGTCCGGCTGGCGCTCCCGCACTCTCTGAAGAATGGTAAGGCCATCCAGGTCGGGCAGCCAGTAATCGCAGATGACGATATCGGCCCTCTCCTTCGCAAGCGTCTCCATCGCCAGCGTTCCGCTCTCGAAACCGCAAAGATTGCATTCGTGATATCGGAAAAACATGCGAAGTCCGTTCTGGATCCACGGGTCGTCTTCGACGAGAACGATTTTCATTTTTTTTAATTTTTCGTATAAACCCACTGACGCTCCGCAACGAAATCCGTTCTCTCTTCGTTAGATAAATGAAATGGAGACGCTTGTTGTATTGTCCGCAAGGGACATGCCAAGGAGAACGTACGGACTATTCCCTTGAAATCCGGAAGGTTATGCTGTCCTTCGCCGAGCCCGATTCCTGGATCGCCGGACAAAATTCGAGAAATTGCTACGGATTTTCGAAAAATTGAGATGGGGAATCGGAGGATACGTTCGTGGAAGATCAGACGTTCAGTTTTTTTCGCCGGTAGCGGAAGGTGTGGTGATTGATGTTCAGCAGTTTCGCCGCCTTGCTTTCGTTGCCTTCCGTCCGGAGAAGGGCTGCCTCGATGTAGCGTCTCTCCAACGCCTCCTGGACCGAGACCAGGTCGATCCCCCCGGGGGGAAATTCGATAAGGTTCCGCTCCTCCGGATGTCGCTTTCCATCCCTGCCTGCCGTCGACATGTCGAGACCGAGGTCCCGAAGATCGAGGACTTTCTCTTTGCCGATCAGCGCTCCCCGCTCGACCAGGTTCTTCAGTTCACGGACGTTCCCTCTCCATCGGTGCGCTTTCAAGGCGGTTTCGGCCTCGGAGGAGATGCCGGTGAACGATTTGCCGAACTTCCGGTTGAACTCGAGAAGGAAATGCCGGGCCAGGGGGAGGATGTCGTCGGGGCGATCGTTGAGGGAGGGGACCGCGATCGTCGCCACCGCGAGCCGGTAGTAAAGGTCTTCGCGGAAAAGCCCCTTTCCGATCATCGCGGCCAGATCCTTGTTCGTCGCGGAGACCACCCGGGTCCGCACGTGGTGCTTCCGGGTCCCTCCCACCCGGTAGAATTCCCCCTCCTCCAGGAACCGGAGAAATTTCGCCTGCGCTTCCATGCTCAAATCGCCCACCTCGTCCAGAAACAGCGTTCCCCCCGCGGCGTGTTCCACCAGCCCCTTTTTCCCGCCTGTGCTCGCGCCGCTGAACGCCCCTTTTTCGTATCCGAACAGCTCGCTCTCGATCAACTCTCTCGGAATCGCGGCGCAATTCACGCTGACGAACGGTCCTTTGAAATTCGGGCTCCGGTAATGGACGGCGCTGGCGATCAGCTCCTTCCCCGTCCCCGTCTCTCCCAGGATCAGGATCGGGGTGTCCGGGCTTATCGCAAGGGTCGCCACGAGCTCCATCACGTCCTGGATCGTGTCGCTCGTCCCGATGAACCCGGGGAGGTTCTCCCGCAGGTATCTTTCCTGGAGGTCCCGGATCTCCTTCTTCAGCCGGACCGCCTCCAGCGCATTCCGGATGCTCACATCGAGGGTATCCGCCTGGAGCGGCTTCACGATGTAATCGTGGGCCCCGTTCTTCATCGCCGAAACGACGCTTTTCACGTCGTCGTAGGCGGTGATCACCACCACCTGGATCTCCGGAGAGACGGCCTTCAGCTCGCGCAAGGCATCGATCCCGCTCATCCCGGGAAGGCCGAGGTCGAGCAGAACGAGGTCGGGGGGGGCTTCCTTGACCGCCGCCAGCGCCTCTTCCGCCGCGGGGAAACCCCGGATCCGGTACTTCCCCTTCAAAATGTGGGTCAGCCCCGACCGGATGGATTCCTCATCGTCCACCACGAAAATCGTGTGGAAAATCATCCCGGGTTCCTCTCCTTCGGCAGGGGGAGCTCGATCCGGAATTCGGCGCCTCCCCATCGGCTGGCGCCCACCTTCAAGGCCCCGGAGTGGTCTTCGATCACGCGGCGGCAGAAGCTCAGTCCGATCCCGTACCCTTCCTTCCGCGTTGTATAGAAGGGATCGCCGCATTGGAGATCAGGTTCATCGCCACCTGCGTGATCATGGGGGGGTCCGCGCTGCACTTCGGAAGGGACACGAGGCGGGACCGGTCGAGCGTGATTCCGTTCTTGCGCAGATTCGCGGCAGTGAAATCGATGGCGTTTTCCACCGCCATGCTGATGTCCACCGACTCCTTCCGGGGGGCGGCGGGACGGGTGAAATCCATGACCTTCTTGATGACGGACTCGATCCGCTGGGAGGCGGATTGGATCTGCAGCACGATCTCCCCGGCCTGTTCCCGCGCCTCCGGCTCCATGCATTCGGCTTCCCCGTGAATCTGCTGGAGCGCCGCCATGTAGATGTTGATCCCCGAGAGCGGGCTGCGGATTTCGTGGGCGATCCCCGCGGCCACGTGCCCCAGGGACGCCAGCTTCTCGCGGATCACGACCTGGTGTTCCATCTCCTTCAGCCGGGTGATATCCACCATGTTCACGAGGTACACTCTCTCCTCCGGGGACCGGATCGAGGTGGCGCGGCAGTGGACCCACCGAAGGTCGACCCCCTCGGACGATTTGCCGAACGGGTAAAACCGCAGCTCCATGTCCAGCGGCCCGCTCCCGTCCGACAGGGCCGCATCGCAGAACGATTCGAACTTCTCCCGGTCCTCCGGGTGGACGTCCGGGAAATTCCGCAACACGAAAAACTCGGGCATTTCTCCGAAGATCCGTTTCTGCTCGGGGTTCATGTAGACGACCCCGCCGTTCTGTAGGATGAAGATCCCGACGGGCGAGCCGTTCACCAGGGAGCGGAAGCGCTCCTCGCTTCGCGCAAGCTCCTCCTCCGCTCTCCGTCGCTCCGTGACGTCGATCAGGCAGAAAATCAGGCTGCTCACCTTGCCGTCCGGTTCCTGCAGCGGCAGGAGGCTCCAATCCCAGTAGGTGATTCCCCATTCGGGATGGTCGGGGAACTCGAACGGCTTCGCGATCACGTGGTAGGGTTCGCCGGTTTCCACGACCTTCCGGAAGATCGCCTCGTTTTCGGCGTGAGGATAGAGGGCGAAGTGGTTCTTCCCCGGGAAGAACTCCGGGGGGTAGCCGCACGAATCCGCATACGCCTTGTTGACGCGAAGGAAACGGAACTCCGAATCCAGGTGCACGACGCAGAGGTGGATGTTCGAGAAGATCTTCTCCAGCTGCGCCATGGAATCCCGGAGGGCTTCCTCCGTCCGTTTCCGGGCGGTGATGTCGCGGAAGACGACGACGCCTCCCTGGAGGACGCCGGTATTGTCCTTCAAGGGCCTCCCGGAACAGCTGATCCAGACCCCTTCCTCCGTCCCCGGCCCGTACCGAACGAACAGCTCCGAATCGTCGAAGGACTCGTCCCCGATGGCCCGCACGAGGGGAATCCGGTCCGTGGGGCACGGGGTCACCGAGTCCGGGAGGAAGAAGCCGAATTGCCTCGACCATTCGTCCGGGCGTGTGTCGGTCACCCCCTGGCGAACGATCCGCTCCCCCTCCGGATTCAGGAGCAGGATTTTCCCGTCCCTGTCGGCGACCACCACCCCGTCCCCGACACTGTCCATAACGGACTGAAGGAGTGTCGCCTGCCTCTCGAGGGTTTCTTCAACCATTCTGCGCGCGGCGAGCTCCTCCTGGAGCCGGTCGGCAAGAATCGACAGTTCCGCCGTGCGCTCCTTCACCCGCTCTTCCAGCCCCTCCTTGGCCGTCTGGAGCTCCTTCTCTGCGCGCTTTCGCTCGGTGATGTCCCGCAGGATTCCCGTGAAGAAGGTTTTCTCCCCGGCCTTCCAGTTCGCCATCGAAAGTTCCAGGGGGAATTCGCCGCCGTCCTTCCGGAACCCCGCCATCTCAAGGGTTTTCCCTGCAAAGCGGGACGTCCCGGAAAGGAAAGCGCGGGCCATTCCTTCTTCGTGCGCACCCCGGAGCCGGGGGGGGATGATGCCGGAGAGCGGCCGGCCGACCATTTCTTCCGCGGTGTAGCCGAACATCCTCTCCGCCCCCTGGTTCCACAGGATGACGGCCCCGCTTTCGTCGATGGAGATGATGGCGTCGTTCGCCGTCTGCGCCACCGACCGGAACCGCTCCTCGCTCTCTTCCAGCGACTCCAGCATTCGGCTGTTCAGCAGGGCGACCGCCGCCAGCTCCCCGAAGGCCGACGCGATTCGTGCATCGTCGTCCGTGAACCCTCCCGTCTTGTTGGCGAGGCCGATCAACCCCACCGTCTTCCCCTCGACGAGCAACGGGGCGAACAGGACGTTCTCCAGGTTCGCGTGTCCTTCCGGCAGGTACCGGGTCCACTCGCTGCGGGAGAAATCGTTTTCGAAGACCGCCTTGCCGGTGCGATAGGCCTCCGCGCGAAGCCCCCGGATGGGCATCGGCAGCGAAGGGTCCACCGTGCAGGGGAGCCCGCCGGGGTCCAGGAAGGCGATCTCGTTCTCCGCTCCGTCGCTCGATAGGAGGGCCACGTACCCGGCCGCCGCGCCGAAAAGATTCTTGCAGGAGAGGAAGATGGATTGCGCCGCGTCCTGAAATTCCCGCCGGGTCAGCACGGACCGAGAACCTTCCAGGAGAGCGGTGAGCTCCGCCTGCCGGTTCCGCAGTTCCTTCTGCGTATCCAGCAGCGTTCTCTCCGTGCGGCTCCGCTCGGCCAGTTCCTCCTGCAGCCGCCGGCTCAACTCGTGTTTCCGGACGAGGTCGGTGGCGACGATCGCCCGGTACACCAGGTAGAAAGAGAATATTTCCAGGAAATGGCCGACCAGGTTGAGGATTCCGTAGACGTCGGTGTACAGGGTAAACGCCATGTCGGAGGCGACCGCGACGACGATCGAAGCGACGAGGATCTGCAGTACATCCCGGTCGAAACGCTCCTTTTTCCGCCCCAGGAAAACGATCGATGCGAGGAGGATGGCCGATACGACATATTCGCTGATCTTTTTGAACGGCGTGAGGCCGGTCCCCTCGATGAAACAATCCGGGAACACTTTCCAGGCGAAGATGGAAGCCAGCAGGAGTGCGGCGCCCGCGGAATACAAGACCAGCGTCAGCCGGTGGTTAAGGGTCCGGCCGGCGAACACGGTTGCGGCCAGGAAGGTGACGGATAGAACATACCGCGAGGCGATCCAGAACTGGGTGGGAAGATTGGCGCCGTACCCGGGAAATACCCCCATCCCCTTATAGGATAAAAGGTGGAGGAAACCGAATCCTCCCACGAACAGGCAGCCGATCCCGAGGAACGAGAAATAACCCGCATCCGGCGAGCGACGGGTGTTCCAGGAAACCATGAAGACGGTCCCCGCGACGGAAACGCTGAACACCGCGGCAATGCTGTGGAAAAGGAGGTAGCTGTAGAGGCTGGACAGGTACAGGCCGAGGAAAACGAGAGCCCCGACGAGGACGTGACGGATTTTCAGGCCGAACAGGGACCGCGCTTCCATTCCCTCCTCATGCGGACGGCAAAGCGGTCGCGCTCTCTTCCATGCAGCGTCCTTGTCGATTTTCCCCGGCTCGGGAAAGCAACCCCATCTTACACCGGGAATCCGGCGTCTGCATGAATATCCTCCCCGTTCGAATCTTCCGATCCGAACGACGGCCCGTTTCGCCTTGCGACGCGGGTAACTTCGATATCGGTATTACGTCCCGGTCTGCGGCCCCGCCGGGGCCGCAATCTCCCCCCCTCAAGTGAAGCCGGAGCCGGCGGTGCATGCATAGCAGTAATCGCCGACGGCGATCGGGCTCCCGGCCCGAGGCAACCTCCGGAGTTCCGATACATGGGTCTTCCGGCCGCCCGAAGGCCGCCCGACCGCCAGGTTGAAGTCGCAGTCGTAGAGGCACCCGTCCCATGAGACGGAAATCTGGGACCGGCACATAAGCCCCGTCACCGTGCACGGGTTGAAACCCTCCGCGAGATTCCGCACATACCGGCCGTAGTTCCCGGATTCCAGCAGCCAGTCCCGGAACCGCCCCAACGGCACGTTTCCGAAGGTGTACAACCGGCTGAACGTGATCCCCCATTTTCTCAGCAGGTCCTGCCGGAACTTCTTCTCCGCCTGGGCCTGCGGCACGGGAAGGAACGCCCCGGCGGGGTTGGAAACGATGTCGAGCTCCAGGCCGCTCCCATCCACGCCGTACCCTGCCGCGTTCAATCTTCTCAGCATGGCGATTCCCGCTTCCGCAACGCCGGCTCCCCGCTGCGCATCCGTCTGCGACGGGTTCGTCGAGGGGAGAGAAACGATCAGGACAACGCGCTTGGCGATGCACAGGGCCAGCAGCTCCTCGCGGGCCGGCGCCGCCATGGCCGTGAGGTTCGAGCGCAGCAGGATCCTTGCCGCAAGTGGGGCAACTCCTTCGATGAGGAAAGGAAGGCCGGGGACCATCTCCGGCGCGCCGCCGGTGATGTCGATCACCCGGAACGGAAACCTGTGCGCGAAGGCGATCACCTCCTCCATCGTTTCGCGCGACATGATTTCCTCGCGTCCCGGACCGGCCTCCAGGTGGCAGTGCCGGCAACGGAGGTTGCACAGCAATCCCGTGTTGACCTGAAGGGTGTGGGTCTCGCCGCGAACCAGGGAAAGACCGTGCTTTTCCAAGGTTGCGCCGAACGGCTCGACCGCCGGAGTGTCCAAGGAAGGATTTCCTCCTGCGGACGCGTATCCCGTCTTTTCCTTCATCGAATACGCCCCACCCGCTCCTGATGCCGTTCCTACATGGACAGTTTCTCGGCGATCTTCCTCATCTGGACGCCGTGGACGAGCGAAGCGCCCCCGCGGATCGCGTTGGCCACATGGAGGGCCTCGGTCATCTCCGCCAGATTGGATGCAGTAGGGACATTGTACGGCATGGGCGACCGCCAGGGCGATGAGCGCCTTTTCCCGTTCCGTCAGCTCGCCCTCCGCGAACACCGCGCCGTAATAATCGAAGAACTTCTTCGCGAGTTCCGGCGCATCCTTCCCGATCTCGCCGAATTTCGCCAGGTCGGCCGGGTCGTAATACGTCTCCATCTCACACTCCTTTTTCCATCGAGTATCCTTCCGCAAAGCCGTTCCGCATCGCACCATCAGCTCTTCATGATATCTCTTACCGCCGCCACCGCCTCGGCGGGCTCCATGCGCACCGTGTAATCGGGGTCGGCCTGCCCGGCCCGAACGATGCCGTCCCCATCGAGGACGTAGGTAGCGGGAACCGGGAGTTCCCACCTCCCCGCACCGTTGTACTTCTCCAGGTTGAGACCGAACTTCTCCAGGTACAGCGCCTTGACCTCCGCGGGGACGGCGAACCAAAGACGGTACTTCCTGATCACCTCGCTCGTCGCATCGCTCAGGATGTCGATCGGGATCGCGTGCTTTTCCGCCATCGTCAACGTATTGTCGGGGAGTTCCGGGCTGATGGCCATCAGATCCGCGCCGAGCGACCGGATCGCGGGCAATTCCTTCGCCAGAGCTGCCAGCTCCAGGTTGCAATACGGTCACCAGACGCCCCTGTAGAAACTGAGGATCACCGGTCCCCCGGACAGGCGGTCGGAAAGCCGCACCGTCTCCCCCCGCTGGTTCGGAAGCGCGAAGTCCGGAGCGCGCTCGCCGATTTGAAGACCCGCCGCCCCGGATGCCTTCACGGTATCGTTCCCCCGCTTCAGGATCGCCACGATCTCCGGCGGTCGGTTCCGGGACGCATCGAATTGCGATAGCTGTTCCCTCAGCGACATTTCCATTCCCCCTTAGTGCTTCATTTCATAAATACGGCAACATTGAATCGCCTGATTCCCGGACTCCGGGCTCGCGGGGGACTTCCCCGGAGCTACGTTCGCGACCTTCGCCCGCTCACTGCGGATTCCGCTTCGACGCAATCTCTCCCTCCGCTCCATACGCCGCTCTGTGGAAGCCCCCGCTGCGCCCTGCGTCCGCGTTACCGTATTTCCGAATTGGAGCACTTAGCGTCGTCTTGTGCGGAGTCCGCGCGCCGGGACCGCCGCGTGCAGAAAGATCTTGAGGTTTTCGATGCACCTTTCCAACGGCGCCGCCTTCTTCCGCAGCCGCGACAGCATGATCCCCCCTTCCAGCGTTGCAACCACCTGCTGTGCAAGATCTCGGGCCGGCACGTCATCGCGGAACTCGCCGGAGCGTTGCCCGTCGGCGATCGTCCGGGCAATCCGATCCATCCATGCGACGAATACTTCATCGACCAGGGCGGCCATTCCCGGGTCGGCATCGCCGGTTTCCAGGGCCGTGTTGCCGAACAGGCAGCCGCCGGTAAATCCGGTCCCCCGATGGTAGGCGAGAGCGGCGGCGAAGAAGTTCTCCAGCGCCATCCGCGGCGTGGTTCCCGTCAGGGACCGGTCGACGAACCCCAGGAACCGGTCCGCCGCCTGCCGAATCACCTCCCGGCCGATCTCCTCCTTGTCCCGGAAATGGAAGTAGAGGCTTCCCTTGTGCACCCCCGCCGCGGCGAGAATCTCGCCGACGCTGGTGGCGCCGATCCCCTTGCGCTGGACCAGGCGGCTCGCCTCGCCCAGGATGTGGTCGCGCGTCCGTTCCCCTTTGGTCGCCATCGCGGCACTCCGACAGACAATAGACCGATTGGTCAATTCTACGGGCATCCTGTCGCCCCTGTCAATAGCCGGCCCGGATCTCTACGGCCCGTTGATCCGCCAGTCGTACTCGTACGAGAGTTTCCCCTTGAAGCTCTTCAGTTTCTCCGCGAACACGGGTTCGGCGTAGCTCTGCAGATGACGCACCACAGATTCCTCCGAACCTCCGAAATCCGCCCTGAACCACTCATAGATGCTCGAAAGCTGTAGCCGGTCGCCCGCAATACGCGCGCCCCTGGGGTGGTTCACGTACTCCCGGCTCCCCCTCTCCAGGAGCGCTTCCGTGTTCGCAGGCGTGTACGCCTCCGGCTGGAGATTGGGGCACCCAATGCTCGCACAGTTCACTGCATAGTGAACGCGGTTGTCCTTCCACAAGGGTCGCAGGACCCGGTGCTCGATGTCGTCGAAGCTCACCTTCTGTCCCTGGATCGTCGCCAATTTCGCCCCCCAGGGCCCGCTGCTGAACACTCCCGGGGATATCTTGATGTCCCGGATGCTCTTCACCGGGTAATGATCCAGAACGACCTTCACCGTCAACGCGTTGTAGAGGTTGATCCAGTACGCTTTCTGCTCGGACCGGTTGAGCCGGGTCACCTCCACCTGCTGGAGCTTTTGTACATAGGCGTCCAGGCTTTTCCGGTCGTCCGGCGTTACGGAGGCGTACCGGACCCGGTTAACCCCGGAAGGATGGTTCGTCACGACGTACTTTTTCAGGAACCGGTCCCAGGGGGCATGATCGATGGAGGTCCGGCTCCCGGGATCGTTCGCCGCCCAGAACGGCCACGGTTCGGCCTTCGGTGCGGCGGCGGCCGGGGCGACGTCAAGGGCAAAGAGCAATGTCGAAAGAAATAACGGCAAACCGATTCCCGTCCACATGTTCCGTCCCATCCCATCCGGAGATGCCCGCATCATTTCAATCTCCTGTCGAAGGGGATAGCGTTCCCTTCCCGCCGTTTCTTGACGGCATTGATGATCGTGGGAAGGAGGGCGAACAGCCCCAGCAGGGCGAACGATCCGAGAACGCGCGGGCTGGCGACCTGGCTCACGGTTTCGATGGCCGCGAGGCTCGCCCCCGCGTTCACGAAGACCAGGCTCCCCGGCATGATGCCGAACAGCGTGCCGAGAGCGTAGGTCCGAAGCGGCAGCCCCGTGACGCCGCACGCCAGGTTGACCAGGAAGAAAGGGAACGCCGGGACCAGCCGCAGGAAGAGGAGATAGGAGAGCCCGTTCTCCCGCAACCCGCGGTCGATCCCCTCCATCCGCCCGCCGAACTTTTTCCCCACCCAGTCCCGCAGCAGCGTCCGGCTGACGAGGAAAGCGAGGATCGCTCCGACGGTGGCGCCCGACACCACGAACAGCGTCCCCTGAAGGACCCCGAAGATCGCTCCCGCGGCGAGAGACAGGATGGCCGCCCCCGGGAGGGAGAACGCGGTCTGGACGACGTAGATCAGCACGAAGACGGCGGCGAACAGGAAGGCGTGCGCGGCGCGGAGATCCGTAAGCCGCCCGCGGTTCGCCTTCAGGCTTTCCAGCGTCAGGTACTTCCCCAGGTCCAGAAAGTGGAACGCCGCCACGACCGCGGCGAATACAATGAGGATCAGGATCTTCCGGGATTTCATCCGGCGGCCTCTCCTTCCGGCGTGCACGCCCTCCCCTTGAGATCGAAGAGGAAACGCAGGATCTTCTTCGTCCGGTCGCTGAACAGCTTCTCGGAGTAGTACGACCCGGCGGCCTTCTTCGAGATCTCCGCAAGGGTCGGGTAAGCGTGGATCGCCCCGGCCAGGGTGGAGAGCTTCCCGCCCCCGTTGATGACGGCCACCCATTCGTGGATCAGTTCGCCGGCGTGGTGCCCCGCGATCTGGCAGCCAAGGAGCGCCCCGGACGGGCTGATCAACACCTTGATCTTCCCCTCGGGTTCCCCCTCCGCCAAGGCGCGATCCACCCCGTCGAAAGGCGCCTCCAGGATACGGTACTCCACCCCCGCCACCTTGGCTCGCTTCTCGTTCAGCCCGATGCTGGCCACCTCGGGGTCGGTGTACGTACACCACGGGACCTTCGTGTAATCCGCCTTCCGGGGAAGTCGGAGCACGGCATTGGAAAGGGCTATTCCGGCCTCGTACCCCGCCACGTGGGTGAACGGGAACACGCCGTTCACGTCTCCGCACGCGTAGATGTGGGGGACATTCGTCCTCATCCGCCGGTCGGAAGGAACACCGCGGGGAGAATACTCGACCCCCGCCGCGTTAAGCTCCAGTCCCTCCACGTTCGGCTTCCGCCCGGCTGCCACCAGGAGGACGTCCCCCTCGATGGTCCACGGCTCCCCGTCTCCCTTCGCCGGCCCCACCCGCAGCAGGACCGAGGAGTTCATGGCAACCGCTTTCAGGGCCTTCGTGTTGGTGAGGACCTTCACACCCTCGGCTTCCAGGCGGCTCCGGAGGACCGAGGCGATGTCCGGGTCTTCCGGGCCCAGCAGCTGGTCGGCGTATTCGACGACCGTGACCTTCGACCCGAGTCGCCGGAACGCCTGCGCCATCTCCACGCCGATCGGCCCGCCGCCAAGGATCAGCAGGTGCCCCGGCAGCTCGGTCTGCGAGAAAACCGTCTCGTTCGTCCAGTACGGGACGTCCGCCAGCCCTTCCACGGGCGGCAGGGACGGGCTTGACCCGGTAGCGATGATCCACGCTCTCGCGGTCAGGCGCGCCCCGTCGAGGTCGACCGTATGGTCGTTGACGAAGCGCGCATTCCCGAACCGGACCTCGGCGCCGAGCTTGCAGAACCGTTCCGGCGAGTCGTGCTCCTGGATCATGTCGATCGCTGAGCGGACCCGACCCATGACGGCGGCGAGGGAGACCGGCGGGAGCTCCACTTCCGGGAGCCCAAACTCTTTCGCCCGGCGAGCCAAGGACCATACTCCGGCCGTCCGTATCAGCGTTTTCGAGGGGACGCACCCGAAGTGGAGGCAATCCCCCCCCAATTTCTTCGCCTTTTCGATGAGGATCGTCTTCGCGCCGAACTGTGCCGACCCAGCGGCCGCCGTGAGCCCCGCCGCGCCCCCTCCAAGAATCCCGAGATCGTAATCGTACGCCGCCATCGTTCCCTCCCTTCCTATTCCCCTCATCCCTTGAGTCGATCGGACCCGTTGCCTCCTTACAACCCATCGGTGGATCTGGTTGTCTTCCCCATGGATAACATGCGATATATGGATTCGTGGAGAAGTCGGCAAGTTCCAGCCCATCGTCGTGGGTGGACCGGTACGGGGATTACCTGTTCCGGTACGCGATGCTTCGCCTGAGGGACCGGTCCGCGGCGGAGGACCTGGTCCAGGAGACCTTCCTCGCCGCGCTCAGGGGTCGGAGTTCCTTTTCCGGCGGCTCCACCGAAGCCACCTGGCTGGTCGGCATCCTCAAGCACAAGATCGCGGACCACTTCCGGCGGCAGTCCCGAGAGGTATCCCTGCCGGATG
This sequence comes from Deltaproteobacteria bacterium, assembly GCA_016219515.1. Classification (GTDB taxonomy): domain Bacteria; phylum Desulfobacterota; class Deferrimicrobia; order Deferrimicrobiales; family Deferrimicrobiaceae; genus JAENIX01. The sequence continues at coordinate 16,655 of JACRMU010000089.1, read as the reverse complement.
GAGATCCCACGAGCAAACCGGAAGACGATCCGTTCAACGTTGCAGGCCGCTGGGGAACCGGGCCGACGGACTGGGGAGGGAATCCGGCGGACCTCTTCCGCCAGAAGGAATTCCTGGATCATTTCATGGAATGCCTCTCCCGACTCTCCCCGAACCATGCGAACGCCTTTACCCTCCGCGAGATTGAGGGGGCGGACTCGGACGAGATCTGTAAGATATTGAACGTTTCCGAGACCAACCTGTGGGTGATCCTGCACCGCGCAAGGATGAGCCTGCGCCGATGTCTGGAATCCCGTTGGTTCGACAGATCGAGGAAGGAGGGATCCTGATGCTTTCCTGCAGAGACGTAACACGGCTCATTTCCGAGTCGATGGACCACTCTCTTCCCCTTGGAAAGCGGATCGGCATGCGCATCCACCTTCTCATGTGCAAGTTCTGCGCGAGGTACGAACGACAACTCCTCCTGATCCGGGATACGGCCCGCCGACTTGGAGCGATAGGGCCGGAACCGGGCCTGTTCGCCCGGGAAACCCTGTCGGAGGAGGCACGGGAGCGCATCAAAAAATCTCTCTAAAACTCATCATCCCTTTTCAATCAGACTCGCGGCCGGGTGAACCGACCACCAGCCCGGGGGTCAGAGTTTTTCCCGGTAGCCTGTAAGGAATTTCCCCTCTGCGTAGACAAATCGACCAGGAAGGAAAAATCCGACCGCGCGGAGCCTTATGACGCGCTTCGCGGAGACTGCGGGAAAAGGAGGTTCACCATGTCGGTCGCAAGAAAGGTGGCACTTTTTGCAATGGCCTTGGCCTTCCTGGTCATCGCCGGCGCCGCCGGCGCGGGAGACGTTTCGTTCCCGCTGAAGGCGGAAAAGGATCGTCCCGTGGCAAGCGCAATCGCCGCCCTGGATGACGGCAAGATCCGCATCCAGGCGGAGGGGCTTCGCCCGAACGAGGTCTACACGGTCTGGTTCGTCAACATGAAACCGAAGAAACAGGAGGCGGGAGCCGGGACCGCTCCCTACGCGTTCCGGACGGACGGGCAGGGGAAGGGATCGTATGAGGCCGGACTGTCGGAGTCGCCCTTCGGCAGGTGGAGCACGATCATGGTCGTGCGTCATCCCACCGGCGATCCCGCCGACATGAAGAACATGGTGCCAGCGCTCTCGGCCGGAATTCCCAAGAAGCGGTAGTGGGCGCGGCGCGGAGGAATCGGTCCTCCTCCGCGCCGGCTCCGGTCGCCCGCCCATCTACGGGCCAGGTTGACACCGTAGTATGGTACGGGGTGCATCATATCCTCAGATGCCGTGTGGAGGATCTCCGATGGCGTTGACGATCGGGCAGGTTGCTGCACAGTGCGGGGTCGGCGTTGAGACGATTCGATTCTACGAGCGGGAGGGTCTGATCGCGCAGCCCTCGCGTCCGGAATCGGGCTTTCGTAAGTACCCGCCCGACGCCGTCCGATGGGTCCGTTTCATCCAGCGGGCGAAGGCGCTCGGGTTTTCGCTCCGGGAGATCAAGGAACTTCTCTCCCTGCGCGTCGATTCGGCAAAGACCTGCGATGCGGTTAAGGGGCGTGCCGAGGCAAAGATAACCGATATCGAGAAAAAGATCGGACACCTGCAGGAGATGAAACGCGCCCTGGTGAAGTTGACGGTGGCCTGCCGGGGGAAAAGGCCCACCTCCGATTGCCCCATCCTGGAGGCCCTCGGAGAGGGGGACTGAACCCGTGCCGCCGGCGCCTCGGCGGTGAGAAAACGCTGGGGAGGGAAGGTATGAATTCGACCGAAGGAGAACATGGACGAGGAACCCCGAAGTGGGGTCTGGTCGGGGCGGTTGCCGCGGCAGTCGGAGCCTCTGTTTGCTGCCTTGGACCTCTGTTGCTCCTGGCCGTGGGCGTAGGAGGCGCCTGGATCGGAAACCTGACGGCGATGGAACGGTACCGGCCCTACTGGATGGCGGCCACGCTGGTTTCCCTCGGCCTGGCCTTCTTCAGGGTCTATCGGAAACCCAAGGAGGTTGCATGTACTCCCGGAAGCGCCTGCTCAACCGATGGGGGCCGAAGGAACAAGTTCATCTTTTGGATCGTCACGGCTCTTGTCCTCGGACTGCTTGCCCTTCCCTACATGATCTCCTACGCCTACGCCGGAGGTCCCGAGGAGACCGCCGTCACCCGGCAGGTAATCCTGTCCGTCCGGAACATGACGTGTTCCGCCTGTGTCGTAACGGTGAAGAAGAGCCTGGCCCGGGTAGAGGGGGTCAAAGACGCGAAGGTGACATCGAGTCCGTCGCAGGCCGTGGTGACCTACGACCCGGTGAAAGTTCGTGTGGAACCGCTGGTCGAGGCGACAACGAAGGCGGGGTTCCCATCCATGATCCTTGCCGAAGGAGGAAAACGATGAAGGTCGAAGTCCTTTACTTTGAAGGGTGCCCCAACCACGCTCCCGCGGCGGAAATGGTCGAGCGCGTACTGAGGCGCGAGGGAATCCAGGCGGACGTCCGGACGGTCGAGGTACGCGACGCCGAAGCCGCACAGACTTTGCGTTTCCTCGGGTCCCCCTCGGTCCGCGTGAACGGCGTGGACATCGAGCCGGGCAGAGAGAACGACCTCCCGTTTTACGGCTGTCGCACGTATTCCGTCAGCGGGAAGACAACCGGTGTCCCTCCGGAGGAGTGGCTTGTGGACGCGCTTCGCCGCCCCGAAAACACGGAAGCATCGTGCTGCCGGCCTGCGTAAACCGAGGCGCAGGGAAGACGCCCGGCTTCGGGAATAAGCATCAGTCCGTTGTGAAGGAGGTAGGGACCATGAACGGAAAACGCAAAGTGGAGCTTTTCAGCGCGGGATGCCCGGTCTGCCGGGAGGCGGAGGAGCTGGTTCGCCGAACGAGTTGCCCCTCCTGCGACGTCCAGGTTCTCAATATGGAGGACGAAACCGTCGCGAGACGGGCCCGGGAACTCGGCATCCGGAGCGTGCCGGCCGTCGCGGTGAACGGAAAGGTCGCCGACTGCTGCGCGGGACGGGGGCCGGACGAGGCGACCCTTCGGGCGGCCGGGATCGGGAGACCGATTTCGTAAGCTCTCAGGAAACGTTGATTCGACGGTTCGGGAGGATATCCATGGAGCTCATGTCGAGGGCGTTCTTCTCAATAAACTCGCGGCGCGGCGCGACATGGCCCCACCTTGAGCGTCGTGAAGATCTCGTCGGCCTCGACTTTGTCCTCGACGCCCACGCGGAGCCGGAAGGCGGCTACTCGACCGTGACGCTCTTGGCCAAGTTCCTCGGCTGGTCGATATCGGTGCCTTTGAGCACCGCCATGTGGTACGCGAGGAGCTGCAGCGGAACCACCTCCAGGATCGGCAGGGCGTAGCGGCCGCAGGGGGGCAGGTACAGGACGTCCTCCGCCTTTTCGGCCAGCTGGCCGTCCCCCTCGGTGCCCACCGCGATCACGCGCCCGCCGCGGGTGCGGGCCTCTTCCAGGTTGGAAAACGTTTTCTCGTACGTGTCGCCCTTCGCGCAGAGCACCAGCACCGGCATCCGCTCGTCGATGAGTGCGATGGGTCCGTGCTTCATCTCCCCCGCCGGGTACCCCTCCGCGTGGATGTAGGAGATCTCCTTGAGCTTGAGCGCCCCCTCCAGCGCGATCGGATAGGAGAGCCCGCGTCCCAGGTAGAGGAAGTCCCTCGCGTCCTTGTACTTCCGGGCGATCGCCGCGATCGCCGCCTCGTTCTTGAGCACCTCCTCGATCTTCCGGGGAAGGTCGCTCAGGTCCAGGAGGTGCTCCGCGATCTCCGCCCCGGAGAGCGTTCCGCGCGCCGCCGAAAGGTGCAGCGCCAGGAGATACAGGGCCGTGAGCTGGGTCGTGAAGGCCTTCGTGGACGCCACGCCGATCTCGGGCCCGGCGTGCGTGTAGATCACCCCGTCCGACTCCCGCGCGATCGTCGAGGAGACGACGTTGCAGATGGAGATCGCGACGGCCCCTTTCGCCCTCGCCTCCCGCAGCCCCGCCAGCGTGTCCGCCGTCTCGCCGGACTGGGAGATCGGGACGCAGAGGGTCCCCTCCGTCACCACGGGGTTCCGGTAGCGGTATTCCGATCCGAGGTCCACCTCCACGGGCAGCCGGGACAACCCCTCGATCATGAACTTGCCGACGAGACCCGCGTGCCAGGAGGTCCCGCAGGCGACGATGAGCACTTTCTTCAATTCCCGGAGCCGCTCGTCGGGCAGCGGGAGCGTTTCGAAGAAAACCTCCCCCGACTCCGGCAGCATCCGGCCCGCCAGCGTGTCCAGGATGGCCCGCGGCTGCTCGTGGATCTCCTTCAGCATGAAGTGGCGGTATCCCCCCTTCTCCGCCATCACGGGGGACCAGTCGATGTGCAGCGGCTTGCGGACCCGCGGTTTCCCGGCGAAGTCGGTCAGCCGCACTCCGTCGGGCCGGGCGACGACCATCTCCCCGTCCTCCAGGAAAAGGGCCTCGCGGGTGTGCCACAGAAGCGGTGGAAGGTCCGAGGCAAGGAACGTCTCTCCCTCTCCGACGCCGACCACCATGGGACAGTTAAGCCGCGCGCCGACGATCGTCCCCGGCTCCTTCCCGGAGATCGCCAGGAAGGCGAAGGAACCTTTAAGGTCCGCCATCGTCCTGCGCGCCGCCTCCTCCAGGGAGAGGCCTTCGGAGGTGTACTCGTCGAGCAGGTGGGCGATCACCTCCGTGTCCGTCTCGGAGCAGAACGTCCGGCCCTTTTCGCCCAGGCGCTTCTTGAGCGTCCGGTGGTTCTCGATGATGCCGTTGTGGACGACGGCAACCGCCCCGGATTGATGCGGGTGCGCGTTCACGTCCGAGGGGCGGCCGTGGGTGGCCCAACGCGTGTGCCCGACGCCGCAGCTCCCCTCCACCGGCTCCCGCCCGACCAGCTCCACCAGGCGCGCCAGCTTCCCCTCGCTCTTGCGGATGGCGATCCCGCCGCTGTCGAGCACTGCGATTCCCGCCGAATCGTACCCCCGGTACTCCAGCTTTCCCAGGCCGTCGAGAAGGGACTGGACGCAACGCTTCGGACCGGTGTATCCGACGATGCCGCACATTACTTCGGGCCCTCCTTGGGAAGCTTCGGGATTTTCAGACCCGCCTTCTTCAAGAGCTCCGGCTTCTTCCGGGTCACCCAGTCCGCGAGCACCTTCTGCTCCGCACGCGACAGGGCAAGGGCGTACGGGGGAACGTCCTTCGTGATCGTCGCGCCCGCGCCGATCAGCGCCCCCTTGCCGATCGTGACGGGGGCGACGAACTGCGTGTCGCTTCCTACGAACACCCCGTCGCCGATGACGGTCGTGTGCTTGGCGATCCCGTCGTAATTGCAGGTGATCGTCCCTGCGCCGATGTTCACCTTCTTCCCCACCAGCGCATCGCCGATGTAGGCCAGGTGGTTCGCCTTGGACCCCTTCCCCAGCCGGCTCTTCTTCACCTCGACGAAGTTGCCTATGTGCGCCCCCTCTCCGATATCGGCTTCCGGGCGCAAATGGGAGAACGGCCCGATGATGGCCCCCTTGCGGACGCGCGCCCCGTTGAGGACCGAGTACGGCCGCAGGTGCGCGCCGTCCTCCACCTTGCTGTTCTCGACCACGCACCCCGTCTGGACCCGCACCCCGCGCCCGATCCGCGTTGCGCCCAGGAGCGCCACGTCCGGCTCGATAGGAGAATCCCCGTGGCCTCCGCGAGCTCCCGCCGGGAGTTGATCCCCCGGACTTCGTCGGGGTCGCCGGCCACCACCGGAACGACGACCTTCCCCTCCTGGAGCGCCTGCACGACGAGGTCGGTGAGATAGAACTCCCGTTGCGAATTGACGTCGGTGAGGCGCGGGAGGTTACGCGCCAGGAACTTCCGGTCGAAAGCGTACGTGCCGGAGTTCACCTCCCGGATCCGCCGGATGGAGGCGTCCGCGTCCCTTTCTTCCAGGATGCGGGCGACGGCGCCATCGGGGGTGCGCACCACCCGGCCGTAGCCGGCGGGGTCGGGCAGGATCCCGGTCAGCACGGCGGCGGCCGCCTTTTTCTTCCGCCTCGCGGCGATCAGCGCCCGAAGGGTTTTCGGCCGAAGGAGCGGGGCGTCGCCGCAAAGGACCACCACCTCTTTCGCCTTGGAAGAGACGACCGCCAGGCCCGCGCGGGCGGCGTCCCCGGTCCCCAGCTGCCGTTCCTGCACCGCCACCTTGCCGCCGAACCGTTCCACCGTCCGCTTCACCTCGTTCCGGCCGTGGCCGAGGACGAATACGATCTCGGAGATCCCGGCGGCCTTAGCCGCCGACGCAACGTGCCACAGGATCGGCTGCCCGAGCACCGGGTGGGCTACCTTGGGAAGGGCGGATTTCATCCGCTTGCCCATCCCCGCCGCCAGTACGATCGCGGAAACCCCTTCCATCGACCCGCTCCTTCCGGAATGCTAAAATGCCTTGGCCCGGCTTTCTACAGAGTGTACCGGTTTTTCGCGGAGAATGGGAATGGGCAATGGCGAGGACATGAAAGACCAGCTGGACCGGATCGAGGCGGACATCGCCGAGGTCAAGCGCCAGTACGATCTGTTCTTCCAGGGGGCCCGCCGCCAGGAGCCCTTCGAGACGCGCCGGGAGGTGGAGGAGACGGTGCGCCGGATGGGGCAGCGAAAGATCAACAACACCAACGACCAGTTCCGTTTCAACAATCTCCAGAGCCGGTTCTACTCCTTCTCCAACCTGTGGATCCGCACCGTTCGGGAACTGGAGGAAGGCCGGCTGGTGCGCGACCGCTCCGGGATCCTGGTACGCACGGCGAACCTTTCGCAGACCCCGGTGGACCCGGCCCACCTCGAACAGGTCCTCCGGGAACTTCTCGCCGCCCGCAGGGCGTGCGGCCTTCCCGCGGAAGAGGCGGACCTGACCATGGCCCGGGATACGCTGCTCTCCCGCGCCCGGGAACTCGCCGGGAAATCCGGCGCGCATAAAGTGGAATTCCGTGTCTGCGTGGAGGAAGGAAAACCGAAAGTAAAAGCGGTCGTGCGGTAACAGCTCCGGCGGGGATGCAGCGGTACTCGAATGCCGGGATCTGACCGAGTGGATCCCTGGAGGGCGGTTAGTCGCCGGCGGCGGCCATCCGGACCATCGCCCGCTGCAGGGCCGCGTGGGCTTTCTTGTACGTATCCTCGTCCAGCGTCAGTTCCTTCAGGGCTGCCTCGGCCCGGGCTTGGGCGCGACGGGCGCGCTCGAGGTCGATCTCCTCGGCCCTCTCCGCCACGTCGGCCATCACGACCACTTTCTCGGGCTCCACCTCGGCGAAGCCGCCGCCCAATGCGATCTTCTTCACCTCGTTCCCCTTGCGGTAGCGCAGGATCCCGATGGAGAGGATCGCAAGGTAGTGCGTATGCTCGGGGAGGACGCCGAACTCCCCTTCGTAGCCGGGGGCGATCACCTCGTCCACGTCTTCCGAGACGAGCATGCGCTCGGGGGTAACCAGTTCGAGCTTGATCGTCGATGCCATCCGTTTCCTTCCCGCAGGGCCCCGCGAACGGGCGTCAGGCTACCGCCAGGAGTTTCTTGCCCTTCTCGATCGCTTCCTCGATCGTGCCGACCATGTAGAACGCCTGCTCGGGAAGCTCGTCGTGCTTCCCGTCCACGATCTCCTTGAACGACCGGATCGTGTCCTCGAGCCGCACGTATTTGCCCGGAATCCCGGTGAACTGCTCGGCGGCGAAGAACGGCTGTGAAAGGGACCGCTGGATCTTTCGGGCCCGGGTGACCAGGATCTTGTCGTCCTCGGATAGCTCGTCCATCCCCAGGATGGCGATGATGTCCTGGAGGTCCTTGTACCGCTGGAGGACCTTCTGCACGGCGCGGGCGACCTGGTAGTGATCCTCGCCCAGCACCAAGGGAGAAAGGATCCGCGACGTCGAGTCGAGCGGATCGACGGCGGGATAGATCCCCAGCTCCGCGATCTGGCGGGAGAGAACGGTCGTGGCGTCGAGGTGCGAGAAGGTCGTCGCAGGGGCCGGGTCGGTCAGGTCGTCCGCGGGGACGTAGATCGCCTGTACCGAGGTGATCGAGCCGCGCTTCGTCGATGTGATCCGCTCCTGGAGCTCGCCCAGGTCGGTGGCCAGCGTGGGCTGGTAGCCGACGGCCGAGGGGATGCGTCCCAGGAGCGCCGACACTTCGGAGCCCGCCTGGGTAAAACGGAAGATGTTGTCGATGAACAGGAGCACGTCCTGCCCTTCCTCGTCGCGGAAGTATTCCGCGGCGGTGAGCGCCGACAGCCCCACCCGCGCGCGCGCGCCGGGCGGCTCGTTCATCTGGCCGTACACCAGGCACGCCTTCTCGAGGACCTTGGACTCCTTCATCTCGAGCCACAGGTCGTTCCCCTCGCGGGTCCGCTCGCCGACGCCCCCGAACACGGAGTAGCCGCCGTGCTCGATGGCGATGTTGTGGATGAGCTCCATGATGACGACGGTCTTGCCGACGCCCGCGCCGCCGAACAGTCCTATCTTTCCGCCCTTCGAATAGGGGGCCAGCAGGTCGACGACCTTGATCCCCGTCTCCAGGATCTCCACCTTGGTGGACTGCTCTTCGAAGGAGGGGGCATGCCGGTGGATCGGGTACCGCTTCTTCGCCAGGATCTCGCCCATCTCGTCGACCGGCTCGCCGATCACGTTCATGATGCGGCCCAGCGTCTCGGGGCCGACCGGGACCGTGATGGGCCCGCCGGTGTCGATCGCGTCCATCCCGCGGACCAGTCCGTCGGTGGAGTCCATCGCGACGCAGCGGACGACGTTGTCGCCCAGGTGCTGCGCGACCTCTACGGTGAGATTCCCTTCCTTGTCGCTGATGCTCGTGTTGGTGATCTTTATGGCGTTGTAGAGCGCCGGGAGCCGGCCGGGCTCGTACCGCACATCGACCACCGGCCCGATCACCTGGACGATTTTTCCGTTGTTCATGGTCTCCCTCTTCCTCCTTCGACTGGCCTAAGAAGTTCCTATCCCTTGAGCGCCTCTGCCCCGCCGATGATCTCCATCAGCTCCTTCGTGATGGTGGCCTGCCGCGCGCGGTTCATCTGGAGCGTGAGCCTTGCGATCATGTCCACCGAGTTGTTCGTCGCCGAGTCCATCGCGGTCATCCGGGCCCCGTGCTCTCCCGCCACCGACTCCAGGAGCACGCGGAAGAGCTGCGTCTCCACGTATTTCGGCAGCAGGGCGGCGAGGATCTCCTTCTGCGAGGGCTCGTACAGAAAGTCGATGCCTCCTCCGGCCGCCGCGCCTTCGGCCCCTCCCCGCTCGACGGAGATGGGGAACAGCTTTTCGAACCGGACCACCTGCGAGATGGCCGACCGGAACTCGTTGAACGCCACCTGGACCTCGTCGAAGTCGCCCGCGAGGAAGCCCCCCACGAGGTCCTCCGAAAGCGTCGCGGAGTGGGCATAGGAGAGCGACCCGAGGACGTTCAGGTACTCCTTCCGCAGGGGAACGTCGCGCCTGCGGAGGAACTCCCGGGCCTTGCGCCCCACAATGAATACCGCGATCTCTTCGTACTTCTCCCGGTTCGCCGCGAGGAACCGGTACGTCGCGCGCAGCAGGTTCGAGTTGAACCCCCCGCACAACCCCCGGTCCGTGGTGACGACGAGGAGCGCCAGTTTTTTCGCCTCCCGCGCCGCCAGGAGCGGATGCGCATCCTCCCCCACCCGGGCGGCCAGCGCCTGCACGACCTCGCGCATCTTCCTTGCGAAGGGCCTTGCGGCGATGATGGCGTCCTGCGCGCGCTTGAGCTTCGCCGCCGACACCATCTTCATCGCCTTGGTGATCTGCTGCGTGCTCTTTACGCTTCCGATCCGCTTGCGGATCGCGCGGAGGTTCGCCATCGTTTCCCCGTTGCCTCTTTGGTCGGTGCCCCGTTATTCCTTGAAAACGCCCTTGAATTCCTCGAGTGCGGCGGTGAGCTTTCCCTTCACGGCATCGTCGATCGTCTTCTTCTCGCGCAGCAGGGCGAGGACGTCGCCGCGCTTGTCCTTCATGAAGGCCGCAAGCTCGATCTCGTAGCGCCCCAGCGAGGAGATATCGAACCCGTCGGTGAAGCCGTTCGTCGCCGCGAAGATCGTCACCACCTGCTGCTCGATGGGCTGCGGCCGGTACTGATCCTGCTTCAGGATCTCCACCAGGCGGGCGCCGCGGGCCAGCTGCATCTGCGTCGCCTTGTCGAGGTCGGAGCCGAACTGGGCGAACGCGGCCATCTCCCGGTACTGGGCCAGCTCCAGGCGGAGCCTCCCGGCCACCTGCTTCATCGCCTTGATCTGCGCGTTGCCGCCGACGCGGGAGACCGACAGCCCGACGTTCACCGCCGGGCGGACGCCGGCGTAGAACAGATCGGCCTCGAGGTAGATCTGGCCGTCCGTGATGGAGATGACGTTCGTCGTGATGTACGCGGAGACGTCGCCGCCCTGCGTTTCGATGATCGGAAGCGCCGTCAGCGATCCGCCGCCCGCGGCGTCGGAGAGCTTCGCCGCCCGCTCGAGCAGCCGGGAGTGCAGGTAGAAAACGTCGCCCGGGTACGCCTCGCGCCCCGGCGGGCGCCGCAACAGGAGCGAGAGCTGCCGGTACGCCACGGCGTGCTTGGAGAGGTCGTCGTAGACGCACAGGGCGTGGCGTCCGCTGTCGCGGTAGAACTCGCCGATCGTGCATCCCGTGTACGGGGCGATGAAGTTGATCGGGGCGGACTCGGAGGCGGTCGCCGCCACGATGACCGTGTAGTCCATCGCTCCGTACTCGCGGAGCTTCTCCACCACCTGTGCCACCGTCGAGCGCTTCTGCCCGATGGCCACGTAGACGCAGATGACGTTCTGCCCTTTCTGGTTGATGATCGTGTCGAGGGCGACGGCCGTCTTGCCGGTCTGGCGGTCGCCGATGATGAGCTCGCGCTGCCCGCGCCCGATCGGGATCATGCCGTCGATGGCCTTCAGCCCCGTCTGGAGCGGCTCCTTCACCGGCTGCCGCTTGACGATGCCGGGCGCCTTGATCTCGATGAGGCGATAGTCCTTCGTATCGATGGGGCCTTTGCCGTCGAGCGGCTGTCCCAAGGGGCTCACGACGCGCCCGACCAAGGCGTCGCCGCACGGCACCGATACGATGCGGCCGGTCCGACGGGCGACGTCGCCTTCCTTGATGAGGCTGTCGTCGCCCAACAGCGCGACGCCGACGTTGTCCTCCTCCAGGTTCAGCACCATGCCGCGGACGCCCCCGGGAAGCTCGAGCAGCTCCCCGGCCATCGCCTTTTCCAGCCCGTGGATGCGGGCGATGCCGTCCCCGACGGAGAGAACCACGCCGGTCTCGGCGACATCGACGCGCTTTTCGTACCCCTTGATCTGGCTCTTAAGAATTTCCGTGATTTCTGAAGCGCGGATGCTCATGGCGCTTGGCTCACCCCTTCCGTAAATTTTCCCGGATCTGGGACAACTGCGTGCGAACGCTTCCGTCGTAGATCGTGGAGCCCATTTTCACCACCATCCCGCCCAGCACCGCGGGATCCAGTTTCTCTTCCAGCTCGATCCGCTTCCCCGTCTGGTTCTCCAGGACGCTTTTGAGGAAATCCCGCTGCGTTCCCGGCAGGGGCACCGCCGATACGACCTCGACCCGCTCGATCCCCTCCAGCTCTTCCACCAGGCGGCGCAGCTCGGCGAGAATCTGCGAAAGCGCGTTCATCCGCCCCTTCTCGATCAGCAGGCGGAGGAAGTTTCCCGTGGCGGGGAGAAAGCCGTCCGAAGAGATGGCGGCGTCGAGCGCGGCCATCTTGTCGCGGCGGTTGATGTGCGCGGCCTCCAGGGCGTCGCGCAGGGCGGGGACTTCCGTAAGGAGACCGGCGAACCGCTCGACTTCGGAGAGGACCCGGCGGACCTGCCGTTCCTCCTTGCCGATGTCGAGAAGCGCGCGGGCGTACCTGCGGGCCAGGCCGCTCCCGATCATCGCACGACCTCCCGGATCTTCTCGATATTCTCCCTCACGAGCCGCTCCTGGTCCTCCGGAGTCATCGCCTTCCGCACCATCTCTGCCGCGGCGCTCGTGGCGAGCGCGGCGGCCTCCCGGCGCAGCTCCTCGCGGGCCTTCTTCACTTCCTGGTCCGCGGCGAACTGGGCCTGGACGCGGACCCGTTCGATCTCGGCCTGCGCCGCCTCGCGGATGCGGTCCGCCTCTTCTTCCGCCTCGGCGTCCATCTTCCGGTTCATCGCGGAGACCTCGCCGGCCAGGCCCGCCACCCGCGCCTCGATGGCCGAAAGCTTCGCTGCGGCCTCTTCCCGGGCCCGCGCCGCATCGTCGATCGACTTGCGCATCATCTCGCTCCTCTCCTTCAAGAAGGAGGAAAGCGGTTTCCGAAGGAAGTAGACGAGCGCCCCGACCAGGATCGCGAAGTTGACGAACTGTTTGAAGATGTCCCCCCAGGGAATCCCCGCGGGATGGCCGGCGGCCGCTTCGGAGGCGACGGCCGCGGAGGCGAGGAAAAGGAGCGCCGTGGAGAGGAGCGGGCTCATGCCACCGGCCTCCCCAGCACCTTGCCGGCGATTTCGACGGCGAGCCGGGACACCTCCGCGCGCAGCGCCTTCGCGGTCTCTTCCTTCTCGACGTCGATCCGGGCCTTCATCTCTTCGACCCGGCGGTTGCTCTCTTCGAGGACCCCTTCGATCCGCTTCCGCTCGGCCCGGCCGGACTCTTCCATTTTCCTGCGTTTGCCCGCGAGCGCCTCGGCGGCGGCCTTCCGGAGGGACTCCTCGTACTTCGCCGTCTTGACCTCGGCATCCGCAAGAAACGCCTTGGACTCCTCCACCGGGAGGGTCGTGCGGCGTTCCCGCTCCTGAAAGGTGGACAGGATCGGTCGAACCAACGTGGCGGAAAGAATGAACACCAGGACGACCACGAGGGCCATCTGGAGAAAAGCAAGCTGGCTGATCTCGAGCGTCTGGAAAATCTTCCCTACAAGCTCCATGAATCCCGTACCCCCCGGGGTTCCCAAACAGGCAAGCGATCGGATGGAATTTCGTGAAACGGGAAATTGGTATCACGCAGGGGATGGGCTGTCAAGTGCCGAATCACCGGACCCCTCCGTTGGCCCGCAACGTCATCCTTCGGATACGAAAAACCGGGACGGTACCGACTTCCCTTTGAAGCCCGACGATGTTTGCCGAATAACCAGGTTCCGTTGTGCTTTCGACATGTCCTCGATCCGGACCGTCCCTAATTAATAATAAGACGAGGGCGCCGGAGATAGCCCCAGCGCCCTCGTCTTTTCGATCCGCCCTCCCGGCTGCCCGGGAGACTTCTCCGCGAACGATGCCCTTGCGGAGGTTACTTCTTCGGTGCCTCGGCCGGCTTCGGTGCCTCGGCCGGCTTTGCCGCGTTGTCTGCCGGTGCCGCAGGCGGTGCCGGCGGAGGCGGAGGCGGCTCTTTCTTTTCCGCGCAGGCGGAGAGGCCGATCGTTGTCGCAAGCAACAGCGCAAAGAACAGTGCCCAGTACTTACGCATTTCCTGTCACTCCTTTCCCTTCGAGGATTTATCCGTTACCGGATATCGGATGTTGGGTTTCTTATGCGGCGAAATATAGCACATGCAAAATGCTATGCAATCTTTTTTTTTCATCCCCCTCGGCCCCTACCGGCCGCCGAAGAGCAGCTCGCACAGGCGTGCGAACTCGCCCTCGGAGAAGTAGGAGACTTCGAAGACCCCCTTTTTCTGCGTCCCCCGCACCCGGACCTTGGTGCCTCCGCGGCGGGACAGCTTTTCCTCGAGGTCCCGGAGATGAAGATCGTGGTGGACCGGTTTCCGCGGCCGCCTCCTCTTCCCCGCCGTCCTGCACAGCTCCTCCACCTCCCGAACGGAGAGCCCCCTGCGCACCGCGGCCGTGAAGATTTCCAGGAGCCGTTCCGCCGGTGCGGCCAGCAGCGCCCGCGCGTGGCCGCCGGAGAGCTTCCCCTCCACGACCGCCTGCTTGACCTGCGCCGGGAGCTTCAACAGCCGCAGGGCGTTGGCCACCGTGACCCGGTCCTTCCCCACCCGCTTTGCGATCTCCTCCTGGGAAAGGGAGAATTCGTGCCCCAGACGGTGATATCCTTCCGCCAGCTCGATCGCGTTCAGGTCCGCCCGTTGTACATTTTCCACAATCGTGGCTTCGAGGACCTCCCGGTCGGAGAGCTTCCGGATCACCGCGGGCACCGTCTTAAGGCCGACCGCCTGGGCGGCGCGCAGCCGCCTCTCTCCCGCCACCAACTCGTACCCGCCGGCCGTGGGGCGGACCAGCAGCGGCTGGAGAACCCCCTTCTCCCGGACCGATTCCACCAACTCGCGCAATTCCTCCTGGGAAAAGGTCCTGCGCGGCTGGAAGGGGCTGGTGCGGAGTTGGTCCACCGGGATCCGGAGGAACTCCGTGTCCCGCTCCGCGGGTCCCGGCAGCAGGGCGGAGAGCCCTCTTCCCAGCACTTTCTTCTTCAGCGGGTCGGGCTTTCGTTCCATCGGCTCACCATCTCTTTCGCCAGCTCGAGGTAGCTCTGCGCCCCGCGAGAGCTCACGGCGTACAGAAGGGCCGGCTTCCCGAAGGAGGGGGACTCTGACAGGCGCACGTTTCTATGTATAACTGTTTGAAAAACTTGATCTTTTAGGTTTTCACGGGCCTCCGCTGCGACCTGGTGGGAGAGGTTGTTCCGGGCGTCGAACATCGTCAAGACCACCCCCTCCACCATCAGGCCGGGATTCGCCCCTTCCCGGATCATCCCGATGGTCCGGTAGAGGCTGGTCAGTCCCTCGAGAGCGTAATACTCGCATTGGAGCGGGATGAGGACCGAACGGGCGGCGCACAGCGCGTTCAACGTGAGCAGGCCCAGGGACGGCGGACAATCGATGAGGATCACCTCGTACGACCCCTTCGCCGGGTGAAGCGCTTCCGCCAGCCGGCTCTCCCGCCGCGGGAGGGAGATGAGCTCCAACTCCGCCCCGATCAGGTCCCCCGAGGCGGGAACCAGGTGGAGAAACGGGAGGGCGGTTTCCCGGATCGCCTCGGAGAGCGGGATTTCCGCGAGAAGGACCCGGTAGATGTCCTTCCCCGCCTCTCCCCCGGGCGTTCCCCCCACGCCCGATGTGGCATTGGCCTGCGGGTCGAAATCGACCAGAAGCGTCTTCTTCTCCATGACCGCGAGCGAGGCCGCAAGGTTGACCGCCGTGGTGGTTTTCCCCACGCCTCCCTTCTGGTTCGCAATGGCGATGATCCGGGCCAACCCCTGCCCTCCGGCGGGAAAAAGGATAATACAAGGAAGCAAGGTAATCTTGTACCACGCGGCGGGAAAACGAGGAAACGAAAAACTCAGCGGACCAGGATTTCCCGGATCTCGCGGGAGCCCATCCCCAGTGGAAGATCGAACCGTTCGCGCCTGCCGTGCGCCGCGCCGGGCGGCAGCATTGCCTCCCCGCCGGCCGCCTCTCTTTCTCCGCTCTCCCCGCCCCGCTCTCTCCCCGGCCCCGTCATCAGCAGCAGCCGGCCTCCCGGCGACAGGTACGGGACAAGGAGGGCAGCGGCCTCGGAGGGCGGAAGCGTCGCGCGCGTGACGATCTGCTCGAAACGGCCGATCGGCAGGCGGGTTTTCGCCGTGATCCTTCCGGGGACCACCTCCGCGTTGCGAAGACCGAGCATCGTGCAGGCGCGGGAGAGAAACGCGCACTTCTTGCGGGAGGACTCCAGCAGGACAAGGCGCGCATCGGAGAGGACGATCGCCAGGGGGATGCCGGGGTAGCCGGCGCCGGACCCGAAGTCGAGCGTCCGGCCGGGAAAGGGGGCGAACGACAGGAGGAGGAGGGAATCGAGGATATGCTTGACCGCGATCTCTGCCGGATCGGTGATCGCCGTGAGGCGGATCGACCGGTTCCACAAAAGCATTTCTTCCGCGTGAAGGAGAAGCTTTTCCGACGCCCCGGGCGGGACGGAGATCCCCTTCACGGAGAGCACCTCCGCCAAAAGCGCAACCGTCAACTGCTTTGCCGCCGCGGGTGCCATCGACCGTCCGCTTCCGCCTTCCCGTGCCGATGTTCCACGTGGAACACCGACTTTATCTAATTGATATCTATCGTGTATTCCCTATCGCCCTTCTTGACCGACGTCGGTGGAACGTCTCTTTTCCCTCGCCCGTTTGAGCGCCACCAGGAGCAAAGCCACCGCCGCGGGGGTCACGCCGGGGATGTGCTGCGCCTGCCCGATCGATCCGGGGCGAACGCGGACGAGCTTGTCCCGGACCTCGGTGGAAAGACCGTAGACCGACTCGAAGGGAAATCCCGGCGGGAATTGCATCTCTTCGTATTTTTTTAGTTTTTTGGCCTCTTCTTCCTGGCGGCGGATGTAGCCCTCATATTTGACGGCAAGCTCGGCCTGCCGGGCGATCCCGGATCCCGCGGCGGCAAGGTCCCCGTCGCACGCAAGGAGCATCGCCGCGGAAACTTCCGGGCGGCGCAGCAGTTCCGCGTACGTGATCCCGGTCCGGACCGGCCCTCCCCCGGCCTCCTCCACCGCCCCGCAGACCGGATGTCCGGGGGTGACGCGCGTCTCCTCCAAACGGCGCAGGAAGGCGGACAACCCCTCCCGCCTCCGGCAGAACTCCCCGTACCGCTCTTCCGGGAGCAGGCCCACCCGGTGCCC
>JACRMU010000088.1 GCA_016219515.1 Deltaproteobacteria bacterium | reverse complement strand
CCGGACATCGCGATCGCCTCCAGTTTCAGCAAGGAGGATATCGTTCTGATCGCCATGACGGCGGCGATCCGTCCCGATGCGCGGGAGTTCGCTCTGGACACGGGGCGGTTGCACGAGGAGACGTACCAGGTCGCGGAGGAGGTGCGGATCAGACGCGGAGTCCGCATCGAATGGCAATTCCCGGAATGTGCGGCCGTCGAGGCGCTGGAAAGGAACAAGGGGCTCTATTCCTTCCGGGCGAGCCTGGAAAACCGGCACGAGTGCTGCCGGATCCGGAAGGTGGAGCCGCTGGGCCGCGCATTGTCCGGGCTGCGCGCCTGGGTGACCGGGCAACGCAGGGAGCAAGGGCTCACCCGGGGCGGCCTGCAGGTTTTCGAAATCGACGAGGCCCATGGCGGCATCCTGAAACTCAACCCGCTGGCCGGGTGGACGGAAGAGGACGTCGACAGGTATATCCGGGACCGCGGCCTCCCGCACAACCGGCTCCATGACCAAGGTTACCCATCGATCGGCTGCGCCCCCTGCACGCGGGCGGTAGTGCCTGGCGAAGACCCGAGATCGGGGCGGTGGTGGTGGGAGCGCCCGGAGCACAAGGAGTGCGGCCTGCACGCCCGGAATGCGGCGGGGCCCGGAGCCGGAAACGGATAAGGAGAAACGTGACCATGGACCATCTCGACGCGCTGGAAAACCAAAGCATCTACATCTTCCGGGAGGCGTACCGGAAGTTCAAGGATTTGGCGATGCTCTGGTCGATCGGGAAGGACTCGACGACCCTCTTGTGGCTTGCCCGCAAGGCGTTTTTCGGCCGGGTGCCGTTCCCGCTCGTCCACATCGACACGAATTACAAATATCCGCAGATGATCGAGTACCGCGACCGGATGGCGGCCGAGTGGGGGGTGGAACTGATCGTAGGACGGAACGAGGAGGCCCTCTGCGGGGGGATGCACCCCTCCAGGGGGCGGTTCGTCTGCTGCAACGCGCTCAAGACCCAGGGGCTGCAACAGATCCTCGACCGGCACGGGTTCAAGGGGATCTTCCTGGGGATCCGGCGGGACGAGGAAGGATCGCGCGCCAAGGAGCGCGTCTTTTCCCCCCGCGACAAGAACTTCGAGTGGAACTACAAGGACCAGCCGCCGGAGCTGTGGGACCAGTTCAACACGTCCTTCGGTCCAGAGACCCATGTCCGCATCCATCCGCTGCTCTCCTGGACGGAGCTGGACATCTGGGAGTACATCCGAAGGGAGCGGGTCCCCCTTTGCCCCCTTTACCTGGCGCAGGACGGAAAGCGGTTCCGCTCGCTGGGGTGCGTCCCCTGCACCAATCCGATCGATTCGAACGCCTCGACCGTGGACGAGATCATCGAGGAACTGAAAGCGACGACGACCCCCGAGCGGTCCGGGCGCGCCCAGGACCAGGAGCAGGCCTACGCAATGCAGAAACTGCGCTCCCTCGGCTACATGTAAAGGAGCGGAGATGACCGTTAACAATACGTTGCGAATCGTCATCGTGGGGCACGTGGACCACGGCAAGTCCACACTGATCGGCCGGCTGTTTTACGACACGGGGTCGCTTCCCGTGGAGCGGTACCGGGAGATCGAGCGGACCTGCCGGGAGCAGGGGAGGGAGTTCGAATTCGCCTACCTGATGGACGCACTCCAGGAAGAGCGGGAGCAGAACATCACCATCGATACGGCGCAGAGCTTCTTCCGTACGGCGAAGCGCCCCTACATCATCATCGACGCTCCCGGGCACAAGGAATTCCTGAAGAACATGGTGACCGGGGCGGCGGCGGCCGACGCGGCGATCCTGCTGGTTGACGGGGCGGAAGGGGTGAGGGAGCAGACCCGGCGCCACGCCTACATCCTGTCGCTGCTGGGCCTGCGCCAGGTTGTGGTGGCGATCAACAAGCTCGACCTTGCCGGATACCGGCGCGACCGGTTTCACGCAGTGGAGGAGGAGATACGGCGGTTCCTGCACTCGGTAGGGATCGTCCCCTCTTACGTCGTCCCCATCTCGGCAAAGGAAGGGGACAACATCGCCTCCGCTTCAACGAGGATGTCCTGGTACCAGGGACCGACGCTTCTCTCCGCCCTCGATTCCTTTTCTCCCGCGCGGGAAGCCTCGGGGCTGCCGTTGCGCTTTCCCGTCCAGGACGTCTATGTGTGGGACCGGAAGCGGATCTACGCGGGCCGGGTGGAGTCCGGCACCGTTCGACCGGGGGACCGGGTCGTCTTCTCGCCGTCGGGCAAGTCCTCCGGGGTCCGGTCGGTCGAAAAATGGAACCATCCGTCGATACCCCTGGCCGCTGCGGGAGAGTGCGTCGGGATTACGCTTGACGAAGAGCTGTTCGTGGAGCGGGGCGAAGTCATGGGAAGCGCGGACGACGACCCTCCCCGCGGAGGGCAGGAACTGTCCGCCAGCCTGTTCTGGCTCGGGAACGAGCCGTTGCGCCTCAACGGGCGATACGTCCTGAAGCTCGCCACCGCGGAAGCCGAGGTGACGCTCTCCGCCATTCCGGAGCGGCTCAACTCCTCCACGCTGGAGGTGATAGAGCGCCATGCCGAAAGGGTGGAAAACCTGGAGGTGGCGAACGTGACGTTCACGCTGTCGCGTCCCATCGCGGCGGACACCTTCGAGGAGAACCCGCGGCTGGGGCGATTCGTGATAGCGGTGGAGGGATTCGTCGCCGGGGGAGGGATCGTCCGCGAGGTGCGCGCGGACGGGATCGGACCCCGGGCGCGAATCATCCGGCTCCATTCGCGGATGACGACCGAGCCCGATGGAAACCTCGTCGACCTCTCGCAGGAGGCCGGCCCGGTCGAGTTCGACGTCTCCACCGGGTTCCTCGACCGCTTGGGGAAGGGGGAGCGGCTGGCGATCCGGCTGCGGACCGCCGACCATTTGGTGCAGATCTCCCGCCTTGCGTACGGGCATGATCTTGCCTTCGAATTCCGGCGCGACGAGGAGGGGCCAAAGGTGGTCCTTTTCCGGGTTGCGCCCTCTCGGGTTCTTGTTCCCGAAGACGCCGGCCCGGTCATTTAGACCCGGATTCTTCCGAACGTTCTCGGCGAAGATCCAGGTTGTCCTGCCGTCCTTATTGAATACTTCTTCGGGGCCTTCGGGTAAAATGACGAAAATATTTCCAGCGGAAAGGGGGTGATCTCCTTGGCGGATTCGATGCATCCGTTCCGTCCCTCCCGATGAGGCGGCGGGAGCCCTGCCGGTCGGCAGGGGGATGAAGGCGTTTTGCGTCGCAATCCCATATTCCGAAAGGAGATCGCTTCCTATGACCGAAGGAAAACCCTTATCTGACCTGTTCCGTAACGGCGCAGGCGCGGGACTTTTCGCAGGGCTCCTGTCGGCCCTCTTCCTCTTCCTCCTGCTTCCGCAGGTTTCCCTTGCTAAAGAGAGGCGAGGCGAAGTCACCGTTAATGTCAGCCTCAAAGCCCCCGCCGACGCGAAGCGAGTGGATCTGTGGATCCCCTACCCGATGTCGGATGAGAACCAGGAGATCACCGCCGTAAGCGTCAGCGGAAATTACTCCGCCATGGGGGTGTACCGGGAAGGGAAGTTCGGCAACAACATCCTGCACGCCGAATGGACCGCGCCGGGAGGCGAAAGGAAGTTGAGCTATACGTTCCACGTCGGCAGAAAAGAAGTCGTGACGAAAGATTTCCCCGGCAGGGAAGCGTCAATCCCGGGAAGGGAGTTCGAAAAATTCCTGGCCTCCACCAGCGTGGGTGCGACCGGCGGGGTCGCGAATGAGTACGCGGATAAAATCGTCGGTGCTAAAAAGACCACCCTCGCGAAGGCGACCGCCATCTACGAATGGATCGTGGAGAACATGTACCGCGATCCCGGCGTGAAGGGATGCGGCTTGGGCGAGGTCGACGCGCTTCTCCACAAGCTGGGGGGGAAGTGCGCGGACATTCATTCCGTGTT
>JACRMU010000070.1 GCA_016219515.1 Deltaproteobacteria bacterium | reverse complement strand
GGACGTTGCCTCGAAACCAATAGGGTAGGGGTTCAGCAATGTTTTCCCCCGACAAGAATTTACCTTTGTCGTGATCACGTCAGTAGCTTATCACCTCAAGTCGTTCGGTCTGCCCAACTTAAATTGGGTGGTCTGGAAGTCGGGTTTAGATTGTTTGTTTGGAGCCTAAATTGAGGTCTATGTCTAATCGGAGACGTTCCTGAATATGTAGAAGATGATAAATCCGTTGGTGTTGGGATGTTTGGCTTGGGAGAGGTGTGGGTGATGGGCAGCGGGGGCGCAGGGTAGTTCGGGAGGTGATAGACGGTGAGGGACTTTATCCCAGGATGTCCATCGGACTGCGGACGCATCGGCCTCCGCGGTTGAGGACGTGGGTGTAGATCATCGTGGTGCTGACGTCCCGGTGGCCCAACAACTCCTGGATCGTCCGGATGTCGTATCCTTCTTCGAGCAGGTGGGTGGCGAAGGAGTGGCGGAAAGGGTGGCAGGTGGCATGTTTCCTGATTTCCGCCCGCACCGCCGCTTCTTTCACGGCGCGCTGCAGGACGGTTTCGTCGAGGTGGTGCCGCTGCCGGATCCCGGTTTCGGGGTCCGGATACCGGCGATGCGCGGGAAATACCCATTGCCATCCCCATGCGCAGTCTGCTTTCTCGTACTTTCTTCCGAGTGCTTTCGGCAGTTTAACGTAGCCGCCGCCTTCCTTCAAATCCTTTTCGAACAGCACGCGGACATCCTCGATGTGCAGTTTAAGGCGGGGTTCTACCGCGGCCGGAAGAACGGTGACGCGGTCCTTGTTCCCTTTTCCCTGTCGTACGGTGATCTGGCGGTAACCGAAGTCGATGTCCTTGATCCGCAGAGTCAGGCACTCGAGGAGGCGAAGACCGGCGCCGTACATCAGCATGGCGGCGATCAGGTTCCCCCCGGACAGGTGCTTGAGAACCGACGCGACTTCGTCGCGGGTGAGAACGACCGGCAGCAGCTTCGGGCGCTTGGCGCGCACGATGCCGTCGAGCCACTCGAGCTTGATGCCGAGCACGTCCCGGTAAAGGAACAGCAGGGCGCTGAACGCCTGGTTCTGCGTTGAGGCGGCGACGTCCCTGTCGACGGCGAGATGCGACAGGTACCGCTCGATTTCTTCCTTTCCCATTTCGCGCGGGTCTCGGTACCGGTGGAAGCGCAGATAGCGGGCGACCCAGTCCGCATAGGCGTCTTCCGTCCGGTCGCTGTAGTGTCTTTTTCGAACCTCTTCGCGGAGCCGGTCAAGCAAAGCAGGGTCGGGCGAAATGCGCGCGGGAATCGGCTCGGAGGTGTCGGGAGTGCCTTCCGTATGCGGCGCGAGGTTATCGCCGCGGTCTATGCCCGCGTAGGTTCTTTGCACATGCAGGTCCCAGCCGTCGGCTTCCATCGTGCGGAGTTCCGAGGTTGTCCGATGTGGGAACCCGCTTCGTGCCGGCGGAGGTACGGAGGCGGCGATTTCCTTCATGTCCTTTGTTCCTTGCAACATGGGGACCCGTCCCGAAAAGACATTTCACGGGAGAAGTGGTATTTTCGTTTCGGGGGGACCGCAAGCGATGAACAAGATCCTTTTCTTCGACTGCTTTTCCGGGATCGCGGGCGACATGACGTGCGCGGCGCTGCTCTCCCTTTCCGGCGCGGAGAAGGAGCTGCGCCGGGCACTGCGAGGGCTGCCGGTCCGCGGATATCGCGTGTCGGTAGAGCGGGGGTCCTCCGCGGGGATGGCCGGAACGCGGTTCGGCGTGAAATTATCTTCCCGGAAGTCGTCGTCGAGGCATCTTCCGGAGATCGTCTCGCTGCTCCGGCGGTCGTCCCTTCCCGATCATGTCAAGGTCCGCGCCGTCGCCTGCTTCGACCTGCTGGCCACGGCCGAGGCGAAAGTCCACGGGACGAAGAAGGACAAGGTGCACTTCCACGAAGTGGGAGCGATCGACGCGATCGTGGACATCGCCGCCGCCTGTTTTCTGTTCGATGCCGTCGGACCGTCCGCGGCCTTCTGTTCCGCCCTCCCGGGAGGGTCGGGCGAGGCGTGGTCTTCCCACGGGAAGCTTCCCGTCCCCGGGCCCGCGACGCTTGCGCTTCTGACCGGCGCCCCGTGGCGGTTCGGCGAGGGGGACGGCGAGACGGTGACCCCGACGGGGGCGGCGCTCCTGCGCGCGTTCGAGGTTTCCTTCGAGCGCCCGCCCGAGATGACGGTCCGGGGCGTGGGCGTGGGTCTCGGCCATCGGGAAATCCCCGGGCGCCCGAACCTTCTCCGCGTGGTGGAAGGGGAGATTTCCGCGGGCGTGAAAGGCCGGGACCGCGTGCTCGAGGTGGAAGCCAACATCGACGATATGAACCCGCAGCGGTTCGAGGTGCTGATGGAGCGGTCGTTCGCGGCGGGGGCGCTGGACGTCGCCATCCTGCCGGCGACGATGAAGAAAAACCGACCGGGATGGGTCCTGCGGATCTTGTGTCCCGAAGAGCGGCTGGAGCTGGTCTCCGCCGCCGTCTTCTCCCTGTCCACGGCCATCGGCCTGCGGTATCACGCCTGCGACCGGCTGAAATTGGCGCGCAGGATCGGCAGCGTGGAAACGCGCTTCGGCCCGGTTCGCGTGAAGGAGGCGGAGCTTCCCGACGGCTCGGTGCGGCCGGTGCCGGAGTACGACGACGTCAAGCGGATCGTGCGTGCGGGGAAGGCGACGTTCGAGCAGGTGGCGTTCGAGGTGGCGGCGAAATGGCGAAGGTGAGGATCGACTACGCCTGCACCTCGTGCGGGTTCTCTTCGCCGAAGTGGCTTGGCCGGTGCCCCGATTGCGGGAAGTGGGGTTCGATCGTGGAGGAAGTCGCCCCCGCGGAGCCGAAGTACCGTGTGGCGGTGGACGCCTTCCCCGCGTCGAAGCCGGTGCGCCTCACGGAGGTGTCCGGCTCGGCGGAGGTCCGCGCGAAGACCGGGATCGGGGAGTTCGACCGCGTGATGGGCGGCGGCGTGGTTCCGTCTTCCGCCACCCTGATCGGCGGGGACCCGGGGATCGGCAAGTCGACGATCCTCCTGCAGGCCGCGAAGGGGCTTGCCCGCGAGGGGAAACCCGTCCTTTACGTCTCGGGAGAGGAGTCGGAGGCGCAGGTGAAGCTGCGCGCCGCGCGGCTCGGCGTCGACGAGAAGGAAATCTACCTCCTCTCCGAG
Organism: Deltaproteobacteria bacterium; assembly: GCA_016219515.1. Lineage (GTDB taxonomy): Bacteria > Desulfobacterota > Deferrimicrobia > Deferrimicrobiales > Deferrimicrobiaceae > JAENIX01. Next base: position 3,827 of record JACRMU010000070.1, on the reverse strand, counting down.
ACCTCCGTCGAGAGGGTGATGGCGATCGCCGCCGAGATGGCCCCTTCCGCGCTGCTGATCGACTCCATCCAGACGATGTTCACCTCCGACCTGCCGGGCGCGCCCGGTTCGGTCGGCCAGGTCCGCGAGTGCGCCGGGCGGCTGGTGTTCTTCGGGAAAAAGGCGGGGATGTCGGTCTTCCTTGTGGGGCACGTGACCAAGGAGGGGACGATCGCCGGGCCGCGGGTGCTGGAGCACCTGGTGGACACGGTCCTCTACTTCGAGGGAGAAAAAGGGCACCCTTACCGGATATTGAAGGCGGTGAAGAACCGTTTCGGATCGACCAACGAGATCGGGGTGTTCGAGATGCGCTCTTCGGGCCTTGCCGAGGTGGCCGACCCATCGGGGCTGTTCCTCTCCGAGCGCGGCGAGGACGCATCGGGAACGGTCGTCTTCCCGGCGATCGAAGGGACGCGGCCGCTCCTGGTCGAGGTCCAGGCGCTCGCCTCCCAATCCTTCCTCGCGATGCCCCGCAGGACGACGCTCGGCGCGGACACGAACCGCGTGATCCTTTTGTGCGCGATCCTCGAGAGAAAAGCGGGCCTCTCCCTCTACAACCAGGACGTCTTCGTCAACGTGGCGGGGGGGATCGAGCTCGACGAGACCGCGGCGGATCTCGCGATCCTCTGCTCCGTGGCGTCGAGCTTCAAGGACCAGGTGATCCCGGCCGGGACCGCCGCCTTCGGCGAGGTGGGATTGGGCGGCGAGGTCCGCGCCGTTCCGATGGCGGAGCCCCGCCTGAACGAAGCCGCAAGGATGGGTTTCACGCGGGTGATCCTGCCGGCGTCCAACGCGGAGCGGCTCTCGTCGAAATACCCGCTGACCCTCGTCCCCGTCCGCCACATCAAGGAAGCCCTCGCCCAGGCCTGGAAAAAGTAAGTCAGGGCTTTTCGCCGCCCCGGAATCCCTTCGCCAGCAGGTACAGCTCGAACGATTCCTTGCGGGTCGCCGCGGGACGGATCCGGCGCACCGCGTCGAACTCCGCCTTGAGTTCCCTGAACACTGCGTCGGCCTCCTGTCCCTCGAAAATCTTGGCGAGAAACGTGCCGCCCTCCTTGAGCGTATTGCGCGCGAGGGAGAGGACGACCCGGACGAGGTCGGCCGAGCGGGCCTGGTCGGTGAACGCGATCCCCGAGGTGTTCGGAGCCGCGTCGGAGACGACGGCGTCCGCCTTCCGCCCGAAGAATTCGAGGATCCGGCCGGGCAGGGAGGGGAGGGAAAGGTCTTCCTGGAAGAAGCGGCAGTTTTCGCCGGGGAGCGGCTCCATCGGCAGGATGTCGACGGCGGCGACCTTCCCCTTCTTCCCCACGAGCGGCAGCAGGACCTGGCTCCAGCCGCCGGGCGCGGCTCCCGCGTCGACGACGAAATCCCCGGGGCGGACGACCGGCTCCTTCCGCGCGATCTCCGTGAGCTTGTACGCCGCGCGGGAACGGTACCCTTCCTTTTTTGCCTGGAGGTAGTAGCTGTCCTTCCTCTTGTACATGGTTCTCATGCTATCCGAACCCCGGCGCGGTTGACAGTGGGAAACCCCCTGGGATAGATTCATTCTGCCCATGGGGGACAAGCCGTTCGACATCGACGGGGTCTTCCGCCATCTGCGCGGCGATTTGCGCAGGGTCGAACGGGCGCTTGTATCCAACCTGAAGTCTCCCGTATCCCTCATCCCCATCGTGGGGAAGCACATCACCCTTTCCGGCGGAAAGCGGTTTCGGCCCGCGGTTCTGCTCCTGTCGGCGGAGGCGTGCGGATACACCGGCCCGCGGCGGACCGTCATGGCGGTCGTCACGGAATACATGCACGCGGCGACGCTGTTGCACGACGATGTCGTCGACCTGGGAAACGTGCGCCGGGGGCGCCCCTCCGCCAACGTCGTGTTCGGAAACTCCGTGAGCGTCCTGGTCGGGGACTTCCTGTTCGCCCGCGCCTCACAGCTGATGACGGAAGACGGCGACATCGACGTGCTGGGGATCTACGCCCGGACGCTGGTCTCCCTTTCCGAGGGGGAGGTCCTCCAGCTTATGAAGTCCGGCGATCCGGCGATCACCGAAAAGGATTACCTGCGGGTCGTGTTCAACAAGACCGCCTCGCTGATCGCGGCCGCGAGCGAGACGGGGGCGGTGCTTGCGGGGGCCGGCGACACCCTCCGCCGCGGGCTTTTCGAGTACGGGAAGGCGGTCGGCATCGCTTTCCAGCTGATGGACGACATCCTCGACTTCACCGGCACGGAAAGGGAGCTCGGCAAGCGGCCTTACCAGGACCTTCGGGAGGGGAAGATCACCCTGCCCCTTCTCCATACCCTTCGGGAGGCGAATTCCGCGGATCGCAGGGAGGCATTGGCGCTCCTGGCGAAAAAACGGCGCTCCGAGAGGGAGATTTCCCGCCTTGCGAAGCTCGTCGGGAAAAACGGAGGGATCGAGTATACGACGCGAACGGCCCGATCCTACGTGGACCGCGGGAAGCGGTTTCTCCTTCATCTTCCTCCAACGAAGGCCCGCGCCGCCCTCCTTTCGCTGTCGGACTTCATCGTTTCGCGCTCGTACTAAAGGACTCCCGGCATACAGCTCATGAAAACCCGGAATGTCACATATGCGGCTGCGGCCGCCGTGGTCCTCCTTGCGGCGCTGCTGGTCCCCGTTCTCTCCGGGTACATCAAGGACTCGCAGGTCGCGCGGGCGAGGAACGAGGAAAAGGTGATCGCCGACGCGATGACCGGCGCCTACAAGGACCTGGGGCGCTGGCCGAACCGGCAGGACAACACCGCCGATTACGGGGGGCTTTACACGGGAGCCGCCCCGCCGGCGGACTCCTTCCTGCGGATCGCCGCCGGCTGGGCCGCGCCGGGCGCCGCCTGGAGCCGGCTGGACACCCACCTGGTCCGGAACGAGCACGGGTACCCCGCGGCCGGCGACAAACGGTGGAACGGACCGTACGCGTCCCGCCTCCCGACGGATCCGTGGGGGAGGCCGTACGTCATCAACTCGCTGTACTTCACGCTGGCGTCCGAGCCGCCCATCCCGGTGTGGGTCCTTTCGGCAGGGCCGAACGGGATCCTGGAGACGAACATCGACACCCACATAACGGCGCCGGGGGGAGACGACATCGGCGTCCGGATTCGGTAGCCCGGCAGGGAACCGCGGAGAAAACGGATCAGAATCCACCGCCGGGCTTGACTTGTTTCCTCCCCGGGCTTCAGAATGAAGGGACAACACGGAAGTTCCCGTCGGGCGCCCAGGATGGGCGAAAAGGGAAGATGGTGCGAATCCATCGCTGCCCCGCAACTGTAACCGGCGACGAAATCCGCAAGTAGGCCACCGGGGGACGGGTCCCCCGGGAAGGCGCGGAGAGTAGGCTCGCAGCCGGAAGCCAGGAGACCGGCCCGACAGGATTTTCCCGGATAACCTTTCGCGGGCGAAGGGTCGGGACGGCGGCGCGTTCTTCCCCCAACCTCTCTCCTGCGAAGGAGAAGAGGCTGGGGGTTTCTTTTTGGGGCGTGTTCTCGCGGTCATCCTGCTCGCCTTCCTGTGGGTTGTTCCCCCGGCGCGCGCCGCCTTCCCCGTGGAGGGGAAGGACGACCGCGGCGTCGCCGTGCGACTCCGTTCCGCGCCGAAACGCATCGTCTCCCTGGCGCCGAGCCTCACCGAGATCGTCTTCCTCCTGGGGCAGCAGGGGAAGCTCGCCGGCGTCACCCGGTACTGCAACTATCCGCCGCAGGCGAAGGCGCTCCCGAAAATCGGCGGGATTGCCGACCCCGACGTGGAGAGAATCGTCGCGGCCTCGCCGGACCTGGT
>JACRMU010000069.1 GCA_016219515.1 Deltaproteobacteria bacterium | reverse complement strand
GTCTCCCCGATGATCTTCCGCTTCCGCTCGGGGTCTTCGACGTCTTTGAGGGCGGTGAGAAAACGCTCCGCCGCGTCCACGTACTCCAGGTGCAGCCCGATGCCGCTGCGGAACGTCTGCAGGACGTCCTCGACCTCGCCCTTCCGCAACAGGCCGTTGTTCACGAAAATGCAGGTGAGCCGGTCCCCCAGGGCCCGGTGCAGCAGCACGGCGGCCACCGACGAATCGACGCCGCCCGAAAGCCCCAGGACGACGTGTTCCTCCCCGACCGTTTCCCCGATCTTGCGGATGCTCGTCTCCACGAACGAGTGCATCGTCCAGGTCGGTGAAAGGCCGCAGATGCGGAAGAGGAAGTTCGCCAGGATCTCCTTCCCCTTCGGCGTGTGCGCCACCTCCGGGTGGAACTGGACCCCGTAGATCGTTTTCGCCTCGTTGCTCATCGCCGCCACGGGGGAGTTCCCCGAACGCGCGATGGGAGCGAACCCCTTGGGGAGCTCCTCGATCCGGTCTCCGTGGCTCATCCACACCTGGATCGTCATGTTGTGGCGGAACTCCTCGATGCCCAGGAACAGGGGATCGCCCCACTCCCCCCGGATGTTCGCCGTGCCGTACTCCCGGTTCGACGATTTCGCGACCTTCCCGCCCATCAGAAGCGCGATCACCTGCATGCCGTAACAGATCCCCAGCACCGGGACTCCGAGCGACAGGACCTCCGCGGAGACGATCGGGGCGTCCTCCTCGTACACGCTGGCCGGCCCCCCGGAAAGGATGATCCCCGACGGGCGGAACTCCCGGATGAAGGATGCGCTCACGTTGAACGGGTGGATCTCGCTGTAGACCTTCAGCTCGCGAACGCGGCGCGCGATCAGCATCGTGTACTGGGAGCCGAAGTCCAGGATGAGGATTTTCCCCTGCAAGCGGTTACTCCACCCGGTAGTTGGGGGCTTCCTTGGTGATGATCACGTCGTGGACGTGGCTCTCCCGCAGCCCCGCGGAGCTGATCTTCATGAAGACCGCCCGCTTTTTCAGTTCCGCGATGTCCTTCGCCCCGACGTAGCCCATCCCCGACTTGAGCCCTCCCATCAATTGGAACGCCACCGCGGCAAGCGGCCCGCGATACGGCACCCGCCCTTCGATCCCTTCGGGGACCAGCTTGCTCTCCAGGTCCACGTGCGCCTGGAAATAGCGGTCCTTGCTTCCGCGCTTCATCGCCTCGAGGGAGCCCATCCCCCGGTACACCTTGTAGGAGCGCCCCTGGTACAGGACCAGCTCCCCGGGGCTTTCGTCGGTCCCGGCGAAAAGCCCGCCGATCATCACCGCGGAGGCGCCCGCGGCGATGGCCTTGGTGATGTCGCCCGAGTACTTGATCCCGCCGTCCGCGATGATCGGGATCCCCTTCTTCGCCGCCGCCGCCGCGCACTTCATGACCGCCGTCACCTGGGGGACGCCGACGCCGGCGACGACGCGCGTCGTGCAGATCGAGCCCGGCCCCACTCCGACCTTCACGCAGTCCACCCCCGACTTGATGAGCGCGTCCGCCCCTTCGCCGGTGGCCACGTTTCCGGCGATCAGCTGCATGCCGGGATACCGTTTCCGCATCGCCCGCACGGTCTCGAGGACGTCCCTGGAATGCCCGTGCGCCGTGTCCACGCAGAGCAGGTCCGCTCCCGCCTTCAGCAGTTTTTCGACCCTCTCTTCCCACGCGGGACCGACG